>CBFHIO010000001.1:0-68902 GCA_965656035.1 Gammaproteobacteria bacterium
TATTGTTACTCCTGAACCAAATGAGGCGCCTAAGGTATATGTATTTGAGACAGCATTTCCATCTGAATCAATAATTGAATAATGTGTTGTATCCCTGCTCTCGTTAATAATGGAGAGTGGTTTTATTATTGATGCTTTGCTTGCTTTTTTAATACTAATTGAATTTTTTAATTCTTTAGTTCTCTTTTTTGAAAGTAACTTCTCAATTGGCACATCATAAAAGATTGGGTCTCCAACCTCAGAAGATCTGTTATTGTGGCCCCTTCTCAGAGCCTCAGAAAATAAATGATAAGTTTTTGTAGAATTGCTCTGATATTTTTTTAGGTCAAAACCACTTAAAATATTCAATGCAGTTAATAAGGTTACTCCACCCCCAGAAGGTGGTCCAGATGTAAAAACTTTATAGTCTCTATAATCTGTTGATACAGGCTCTCTTATGTATGCCTTATAGCTACTAAAATCCTCTAGAGACATTAAACCATTATTATTATTCATTGCTTTAACTATTTTTTCTGCTGTTTCGCCCTCATAAAAACCAGCCTTTCCATGTTTTGAGATTAAACTTATCGTGTTGGCAAGATCAGGAAATTTAATAATAGAATTTTCTTTAACAGGCATTCCATCTTTGAAATATATCTTTCTCGACTCAGCATCATTATAAAGTCTTTCAGTGCTCTCAATTGCTTTATATAAATCATAGGTTACAGTTATTCCATCAGTAGCTTGAGCAATAACTGGCGCAAGTACTTCTTCTAATTCAAGTTTTCCAAAATTTGCATGGGCGTCAAGCAAGCCTGCTACAGAGCCAGGAACAGCCGATGCTTTATAACCAGTTTTTACAACATTAAAATTATTTCTATCAAAATTGTCAGGAACCACAATGTATTGTTCACCATTTGGATTATTGATATCGAAAAGATTCTCTATATTAGAGTTAAGAGGTGAAGTGCTTCTATAGTCAATATAAAAAATTTCATCCCTTTCTTTAATGTATACCAACATAAAACCGCCGCCGCCAAGATTACCAGCTCTGGGAAGTGTGATTGCCAGTGAAAATCCTACTGCAACTGCAGCATCAATTGCATTTCCACCTTTATTTAATATTTCTAAACCTATATCTGATGATAAATGGTTTTGACTTACAACCATGCCAGCAGTTCCAACAACTGGATGATATGGAGATTCATAATCTATATAACTTCTTGAATTAATAAAAGAAGATAAAAATAAAATTAAAAAAATAAAAAACTTATCAATCATCAAAAAATATTTGGTGCTAAATAGTAAGCAAATAAAGTTACAACAAATACTCCAATAATATTTAAAGCGAATCCTGCTTTCATCATAGTGGCTATAGTAAATTTACCCGAGCCATAAACTATAGCATTAGGCGGAGTTGCTACAGGTAACATAAAAGCACAGCTAGCTGCCAAACAAACTGGAACGGTAAGTGATACTGGAAGAACACCTATACCAACGGCAACTGCACCAAAGACTGGTAAGAAAGTTGAGGTTGTAGCAACATTTGAAGTTACTTCTGTTAAAAAAATGATCAAAGCAGCGACAGCTAATATAAGAAAAATTGGAGGCACAGTACTCAAAACACTAAGACCCTCTCCAATCCAAATACCAAGTCCGCTTGAATTTATTTGTGCTGCAATCGATAGACCTCCACCAAATAGAATTAAAAGACCCCAAGGTAGTTTATCTGAATGACTCCAATCAAGTAGCTCGCCTTTAGATGAGCTTGAGGGAATCATAAATAATAAAATTGCAGATATTATTGCTATTCCTGCATCAGTGAGACCTGCAAACATCTCATAGTTATCTAAAATTGTTCTAAACATCCATGCGAGAGCCGTTAACCCAAAAATGATTGAAATCTTTTTTTCGTCTTTTGATAAACGTCCTTGCTCTGACAGCATATTTCTTAGATGCATTTTTGTTTCATCAGAGGTAACAAAGGAAGTTGGAAAAACAAATTTAGTTAAAATGACCCAAGCAGAATATAGCATTACTATTGCTAATGGCACTCCTAAAGTCATCCATTGAATCATTGAGATTTCAATTCCATATGTCTCTTGCATGAATGCACTAAAAACAATATTTGGAGCAGTGCCAACAAGAGTTGACATCCCTCCAATAGTTGCTGCATAAGCAATTCCTAACATCAAAGATGTATCAAAAAATGTTATTTCTTTTTGGGTAAGATTTGGAATTGTTTTAGTTACTACTGAGCATACAGCTAAGCCAATTGGTAAAAGCATTAAAGTAGTTGACGTATTCATAACAAACATACTTATTAATGCAGCTATAGTCATAAAGCCACCAATTAGTTTTGGTCCACTAGAGCCAGCAGCAATAATCATATGAAGTGCCATTCTCTTGTGAAGGCCTGACCTTTCAATTGCTAAAGCAAGCATAAAGCCACCAAGGAATAAATATATATTGGGGTTTGCATACGGTAAGGCTGCTTCTTTGAATGAAGTTACTCCAACAAGAGGAAACAATGCCAATGGAAGTAAGGCTGTCACAGCAACTGGTATAGCTTCAGTAGCCCACCAGACGGCCATTAAAACTACAATTGCTGCAACTGACCAGCCAATTGCATTTAATCCTGATGGAGCAGGCAAAAGTAGCATTAATACAAATAGAATTAATCCTACTAAAAAACCTTTCTTTTGATATACATGCATTTAAATATATTAACCTTAAAGCTGAAAAAAGGGAGCAAAAGCTCCCTTTTAATTTTTGTAAGAAAATTAGAACTTCTTATATAGCTCTAGTGAATAACTCTTACCATAGTCGCTGTGCTGATCAGCAACAAATCCCCAAGTATATTCATCAGCTAATGGAGCTCTCTCATCTTCGAGGTTTCTAATTGTTCCTCTAACTCTAAGACCATTTTCAAACATGTAACCTACTGTAAGATTAACCGTTCTCATAGCATCAACTTTCCATGTGTCACCACATGTTGCAAGACTCGTGTCATATGTATTAGTTCCAGAACATGCATAGACATCATTAGATGATCCTGATACATCAACTGATTTAGCATTATCGGTAACAGCAAGCTCTTGGAAGCTGCTTACTCTTGTTTGAGAAAGATAAGCATTCCAAGGTCCATTTTTCCATGAAATACGAATTGTATTTTTAATTTCAGGATATGCTCTACTGTTAAATGTTCCTAAAAGGTCACCATAACCAGTAGGTGTTGGTAATCCTGCAAGAGTTCCACCAGGTTTGGCAGCTTCAATTATTCTTAGATTATCTCCTGAGGCTTCTTGTAAGAATTCATCAAATTGAACACTCATTAATTTAGCTGAGAATGATCCAATAGAAGTATCCATAGAGTATTCAACAGCATAATCTGTTCCTTTCAAAGTTCTATCGTCTAAGTTTGTATATACATCTTCAACTCTTTGAACCATTCCAGATTTACAGAAATTACTATTCCAGTCTCCATTATAAGTCAATGACTCAGGATCATTATCCTCAACATAGGTTCCTCTTATAACACGTGGATTTCCAACACATTCGTTTGGGCCGCCTTCAGCTCTTATTAAAGTATCAAGCAATATATGATTAGCTTCACCAAATAGACCAACAGTATTTTCTGAAGCAATTTCCCACTTATCAACTGTAATTATTAAATTATCAATTGGTGTTAGAACAACACCAATATTAGTGTTGGTAGCTTCTTCTGATTCCAGCTCATCATTACCTTTTGCAACCCTCTGGATAGAATAACTGTCACCAAGCTCACCATTAGCAGCTGTGTATAGATAATCTTGGAGGCTATTGTTTCTTACAACCAAGCCTTCATTAACTGTAATTAAGTTTGGCGCTCTGTGAGATGTTGATCTAGAACCTCTAATTTTTAACCAATCAGTAGGTGTATATCCAACTGCAAATTTTCCAACAACATTACTTCCATAGTCGTCAGCATTTTCTCCTCTAACTGCTATTTGAGATTCTATATTAGTTGCAAGAGGAACCTGCATCTCAACAAACAAAGAAGAAACAGTTCTTTCACCGTATGTATCTGGTGATGGGCTACTATTAGATATGTTTGATATATATGGGAATGTAGATTGATTAGCTGCTTCTGGAACTGTTGAGTAGGCTATCGTTCCATTTATATTAGGATCTCTAGCATCATCCATAGTTTCTTTTCTTAGCTCAGCACCTACTAATATACCTACGTCACCAGCTGGTAATGTGTATACTGACGGATTACTCATTTTAAAATCAACCATAAATAACTCAGTTGTGTTGTTTCTAAAAATTGTTGTCATAAAAGCTTCTTCACCACAATTTACACCAGCACAAAATGGGTTGTATGCATCGGGTGTTGATTTAGCTAGTGCAGCATCCAATAGTGTTAAATTTGCTCTACCGTGGTTATTCATGTTAGAAGTTGCTTTAGAGACTACAACTGCTGAGTCCCAGTCCCAGTTTCCATAAGCTCCTCTAAAACCTTGAACGATTCTCCAAGTTTCACGAGTTGAATCCCATGATCTTGGTGTTGAGAATCTGAAAGACCTGACCCATAAATGATCAGCCTCTTTATCTACAAATAGGTCTCCTCCTGAAGAACCAATAGGACCTCTTTGTAATTGATTTAACCAATAGTTAGTTGAAGGTATCAATAAAGGTTGGGTATTACCACCTTGTTTAGAGGAAGACCCGAGACCTAAATTGGTTCCAGCGTATAATACTTTTTCAGATTTTGATTGATAAAAACTTAGCTCAGTATAAGCCTCAATACCATTTTCAAGCTCTCTGTTTATAAACATTACAAAATTGTGACGGTCTAGTGGTCCTCTTTTATCATAGGTTTCACCATAATTAGTTCTATTTTCAGCTCTAATTGAACTAGAGTCGTATATACACATATTTGTAATACCTGGAATAGAGTACAAATTAGTTGTTGAACTGCTTTGACAATTACTGTCATCAGGCCTATACATTGAATGAACATTTGAACCAGACCCTGTATAGAATTGTCCCCAAACTGAGTTAGCACTAGCATTTCTCCATGTTGTGTCATTAAACTGTCCATCTGGATCAGTACCTGCAGGATCAGGTAAATATCTTCTTAAGTCACCATTGACCCATTTTGGATCTTCAGCTCCTCTAATTTTCTCTCTGACATAACCATCATAATAAACGGAAACATTTGTACCATCTGCAAAGTCTTTACCCCACTGAATACTAACTTTATTATCATTTGCTGCAAAACTGTCATACCAGTTAGTTCTTAATCTTACTGTTAATCCCTCAAAATCATCTTTTAAAACAGTATTAATAACACCTGCTACAGCATCAGCACCATAAATTGATGCAGCTCCATCTCTTAGAATTTCTATTCTTTCAGAACCATAAACAGGGATAACGTTTGAATTAACACTTGATACCGGGATAAAACTTCCTCCGATATATTCTGTTGCAAAGCCTGGAGATTGAACTAACCTTCTTCCATTTAACAAGGTTAAAGTATTGCCCGTACCAATATTTCTTAAATCTAATGATCCAACATCACCTCTTGAGGCATTGTATCCACCACTAAAATCAGTTTGGTTAAAAGTATTACTCCCCATTTCAGCTAATTCAGCAAACAGCTCATCACCCGACTCGACACCAATACCTTCAATATCTTCGGTACTAATGACTGTTACAGGAAGAGCACCTGTTATTTTTGCTCCCTTAATTTGCGATCCAACGGTAACAACTTCTTCAACGTCTGAAGCAGTGCCTGAATCCTGAGAAATTGCATTGATAGAAATAACCAATGGAAATACTATTAGTAGTTTTTTAAACATTTTTTAATCCCCTAAATCTAAATAAATATTAAATCCTCTATCAGTATATAATTTAATGACTTTTGTTGTCTACTATCAAAATGATATTGTAAGAAGCGAGTGTAATGAATTTTTTAATCACCCTTAAGAAGAAAAGACATAAGATCATCTAATCTTTTTAAAACTTCTTTTTTATCAAATAAGTATAGGGTTGTCCCTAGTGAGGGTGAATTAGTCGAACCTGTTAAAGCTATCCTTATCGGCTGGTTTACTTTTGGGATCGGTAAGTCATGCTCTGTTCTATAATCAAGAAGAAGCCTGTCAAGAGATTCTTCTTCCCATAAATCTAATTCAACAATTTTATTCTTTAGATCATTAAGGACCGTATACGAACTTCCAATAAATTTATCTATAGCTTTATGGTCATATGAATCAATGTCTTTAAAGTAACACACTAGATTTCTGCTAACCCCTTTAAGGGTATTAGACGATGATCTCATTGACTCAATTAAAAGATCTTTTTTGGGATGGTCATTTATATCAATACCCTCATCATTTAAAAATGGGTTTATAGCAGTTACAAATTCTTCCTGAGATAAATTTGCCATGTGTTGAGAATTAAGAAAATCAAGCTTTGTGACATCAAAAATTGCTCCAGCTTTTTGAACCTCAGTTATTTCAAAGTCTTTAATCAAATCGTCAAGATAAAAAACTTCTTTTTCACCTCTAGACCAGCCAAGTCTTGCTAAAGTATTTAGAATGGCTGAATCAAGATACCCTTCATCTTTGTATTCAGCTAGACTTGTTGCAGCATGTCTTTTTGACAGTCTTTTTTTATCAGCCCCAAGAACGAGAGGCAGATGAGCGTATTCAAGCTCTGGATAGTCTAAAGCATTTTGAATATGTATTTGTCTTGGCGTATTACTTATATGATCTTCGCCTCTAATAACGGTGGTAACGCCCTGTTCATAGTCATCAACCACGTTACATAAATGGTATGTTGGACTCCCATCACTTCTAAGAATAATTAAATCATCAAGTTCGCCGTTATTGAAAATAATATCTCCACGAACATAGTCCTTAACTACTATTTCTCCATCTAGGGGTGTTTTTAACCTCAGAACTGTATCATTAGATTTTGCTAAATTTAGATTTCTACACTTTCCATCATATTGGGGTTTTTGCCCGTTAGCTTGTTGCTCAGATCTCATTTTTTCTAATCTTTCAACAGAGCAGTTGCAGAAATATGCCTGCCCTGAATCTATAATTTTTTGGGCAGCCGCTTCATAGATATGTCCTCTTTCTGATTGATTTATAGGCTTTTCATCTGGTGAAAGACCAATTGAATCCAAGCTTTCAAGAATATCCTTCTCAAACTCTTTAGTAGATCTTTCTCTATCAGTATCTTCAATTCTAACTAAAAACTTTCCAGAATGTTTTTTAGCATACACGTAATTAAACAAGGCGGTTCTTACACCACCAATATGCAAGGTGCCAGTTGGGCTTGGAGCAAATCTTGTAATAACTTTTTTCAATGAACTTTCCTCCAAATTGTCTCAATAGAATTTCTTTTTTCAATATCTGTTAATCTAGACTCATGCTCATCTATATCATTTTTGTTTGCAGTAATGGAAACTAATTCAATACCTTTTCTAGAAATAATACTATCAGAAGATGTTTTTTCATTATTAGCTAAGTTATTCAAATTAAATTCGAATTTACTTTGTCCTCCTGTTAACGACATATAAACATCAGCTAAAATATTTGCATCCAACAAAGCACCGTGAAATGTTCTGTCATAGCCCGAAATCTCAAATCGGTTTGCCAAAGCGTCTAATGAATTTCTCTGTCCAGGAAATTTGTCTTTAGCGATTGCTAGCGAATCTTCAATTTCACATATCTCTTCAAGCATGGGATATTTTGAGGACGCTATTTTTAGTTCATTATTTAAAAAACCAACATCAAAGGCAGCATTATGTATAACTAAAGTTGAGCCATCTATAAACTCTAAAAATTCATCTGCTATATCTTCGAAATATGGTTTGTCTATAAGATCTTCGTTCATTATTCCATGAACTTTGGATGCCTCTTCATCAATTAACCTTGATGGATTTAAGTAAGTATGAAAATGTTCCTCAGATTTTTTTCTGTCATTGAGTAAAACGGCTCCAATTTCGATAATTCTGTGACCTCGTTGCACTTCTAAGCCGGTAGTCTCTGTATCTAAAATTATATATTTTTTACTCATAATTGCTTTATAGTGTATCTATGCCTTTGTTAGCAAGCTGATCAGCTATTTCATTTTGCTCATGACCAGAATGACCTTTAACCCAAGACCATTTTACATCATGCATTTCAACATATTTATCAAGCTCAACCCATAGGTCTTTATTTTTTACATCTTTTTTGGATGAGTTTTTCCAATTATTTTTTTTCCAATTATCAATCCATGAAGTTATGCCCTGCATGACATACTTTGAATCGGTAGTTAAGCAAACATTGCAAGGCTCTTTTAGTGCTTTCAAACCCTCAATGGCAGCCTTTAACTCCATTTGATTGTTAGTTGTATTAAGCTCTCCTCCAAAATATTCTTTTCTAACATCACCGTACTCGATAAGCACACCCCAGCCTCCAACGCCGGGGTTGCCTCTGCATGCACCATCCGTATAAATGTTTACTGTTTTCATCAAATTAACTTAGAATCTGTATATGATTAATATAGAGCCTATTGAAGCATTTAGCGATAATTATATTTGGTTAATAACAACTAATGAAGGGTCATTGGTTGTTGATCCAGGTGAAAGCAATGGTTTATTAAAAACTCTAAAAGAAAACGATCTGGATTTAAAAGCTATTCTCATTACTCACCATCATTATGATCATACCGGAGGTATTGAAGAAATACTTTCTGAAAGGTCTATTGATGTATATGGACCAAATAATGATATTGACTTAATAAACGTCAGAGTCTCTAGTGCCTCCAAGTTAAAATTATTAGGGATTGAGTTTGAAGTTATTGAAATTCCTGGACACACACTCGATCACATTGCCTTCTTTTCAGAAAACAATGGTAATCCAATTTTATTTTGTGGTGATACTTTATTTGCTGGGGGATGCGGAAGAGTTTTTGAAGGTACTTTTGAACAGATGTATGATTCCTTATCAATTTTAAAAAAACTTCCTTTGAATACAAAGGTTTATTCAGGTCATGAATATACAGAATCAAATCTTAAGTTTGCCAAAAGTGTTGAGCCACTTAATCAAAAAATAATTTCACGATATAATGAAGTTATTGAACTTAGAAAACAAGGACTGCCTTCACTACCAACAACAATAGAACTAGAATTAGAAACAAATCCATTTTTTAGAGTGGATCAAAGTGAAGTTCAAGAATTAATATCAGAAAAATTTAATACACCAAGAACTAATAAAGATACATTTATAGCAATCAGACAATGGAAAGACAATTTTTAGCAGCTTCTTTATTCTTCTTGCTTGGGCTTTCTAGCTGCCAATCCACGCCTGCTATAGAAAGTAATAACGATGCAAATTGCTTACCAGACTCTACTAATTCAGAATGTTATAAAAATGATGTTATTTCAGCCAAAAAACCACAACCGTTAGCTCAGAATGTATGGGAATACATGATTATTAATAATAATCATGCTCATGATGTTACTTTTGATAAAAAAACTCTAAATTATATTAACAATCATTTAAAAGACGTTGATAAATTTAATGAGTTCCTAGGTAATTCCTATTATTTTATTTACTATGTAATTCAAGAACTAGAAGCTGCCGACCTGCCTACTGAATTAGCACTAATACCTTTTGTTGAGAGCAACTATGATCCTTTTTCAATATCTCCTTCTGGAGCCGTAGGTCTTTGGCAGTTTATGCCAAAAACTGGAAGAATATTTAATCTTGAAAAGTCTTGGTGGAACGAAGACAGACACGATCCTTATAGATCAACTCATGCCGCAATAGGTTATTTTAAATATTTGTTTGAAAGATTTGATAACGACTTATACCTTGCTCTAGCTGCATATAATGCAGGACCTACCTATCTAGAGAGACAAATAAAAAAAAATAAAAGACTAAATCTAGATTATGATTTTTGGTCTTTAGATCTAAACAAACAAGTTACAGAATACATCCCAAAATATATTGCTATAAGAGAAATTGTTTTCAACTCTAAAAAATATGGGATTAATTTACCAGACATACCTGTTGAATCGGTTGTTAAAAGAATAGAAATACCAGGTCAAGTTGAAATATTAACTTTGAGTGAGTATTTACAAATACCGCCAGAGCTTATTTACAAGCTAAATGCAGGTTACACTAAATGGGCATCAGCACCAAAAGATAAAAGTATTTTTTATGTTCCCATTGAAAAAACTTATCTATTGGATAGCCCAGATAGTCCATTTGATAACGTGAATCAAATTAACTGGATTTCACATATCGTGGAATCTGGTGACAGTCTATGGAAGCTTGCTAAGAAATATGATACTGAAGTAAAAATTATTAAAAAGATTAACTACCTTGAAACTGATTTATTGTCTTTAAAAGATACC
The DNA here is from genome assembly GCA_965656035.1 of Gammaproteobacteria bacterium. Lineage (GTDB taxonomy): Bacteria > Pseudomonadota > Gammaproteobacteria > Magnimaribacterales > D2472 > SCGC-AAA076-P13. The sequence continues at coordinate 10,382 of CBFHIO010000001.1, forward strand.
CTTTTGATACCTCTAAGCAGCACTAAATCAAATAATTTTATCCCTTACGAAATGCATATTGTGTCAGAGGGAGACACTCTTTGGAGTATTTCAAATAAATATAATATGAATGTCAGAGATATAATGAAAATGAATTCCTTAAATCAAAATTCTATCTTACAACTTGGCCAGCAACTTACTATTGGCAATAAGAATATACATAGAAATATTGAGTCAAAGAAAAGAACTATTCTATATTCAGTCAAACAAGGTGATAATCTTTACAAGATTTCTGACATTTTTGATGTAAGTGTAGAGAGTATCAAACAGATAAATGATTTTGAATCATCTGATTTGATGCCTGGACAAATAATAAAAATAGCAATAAGAGCTTTTTAGTTGTCAGCGGTTTTTGGATCAAGAGCATCTCTTAATCCATCTCCAAAAAAGTTTAAGGCGAAAAGAGTTATGGTAAAAGTAATACCAGGATAAACCAATAACCAGCTATATTCTTCCATAGATTCAACACCGTCTTTTATTAAAGTGCCCCAGCTACTCATTGGAGGCTGAATGCCCAATCCTAGAAAGCTTAAAAAGCCTTCAAGTAGCATAACTTGAGGTATTGTTAATGTTGCATAAACAGCTATAGGTCCTAAGATGTTTGGTAACAAATGTTTTCTAAACATTGAAAAATTACTAACACCCATTGCTTTTGCAGCCATGATAAATTCTTGATTCTTCAAGCCCATTACCTGACCCCTAACAATTCTTGCCATAGTTAACCATTCTACAGCGCCAATTGCTCCGAATAATAACCATAAGTTTCTTCCAAAAATCACCATAAGTAGAATAATAAAAATTATGAAAGGAAGTCCATATAGAATATCAACTATTCTCATCATTACAGAATCAACTCTTCCTCCAGCATAACCAGCAATAATTCCCCAAGAAACACCAATAACAAGTGCAACACCAGTTGCAACAAAACCAACTAAGAGAGAAATTCTTGCTCCATATAATATCCTGCTAAGCATATCTCTTCCAAGAACATCAGTGCCTAAAATGTGTTCTGCCGACGGCGGTGATGCGCCTAGCTCTAGATTTTGAAAAGAATATGAATAAGGTGCAATCCAAGGAGCAAGTGCAGCACATAATATTAGTATCAATAATATAAACGCACCAAACATAGCAGCTTTGTTACGAGTTAATCTATATATTGCATCGGACCATAACGTAGAACTTTTAGTCATGAGACATCTCTTGACCTCGGGTTTAGCCACATCGCTGCAAGATCAGACAATAAATTAAATAAAACTATCATGGCAGAGAAAAATATTGTTGTGCCCAATATCATTGTGTAATCTCTATTAAAAGCTGCTTCAACATAAAATCTTCCAAGCCCTGGGATTTGAAAAATGGTCTCAACAACAAATGATCCTGCTAATAGCCCAGCGATTGCAGGCCCTAAAAATGATACAACAGGAATTAGTCCTCCCTGCATTGCATGTTTGATAACTACATTTCTTTCAGTAAGACCTTTCGCCCTTGCAGTTCGTATAAAATCTTGATTTAAAACTTCTAACATACCGCCCCTGCTTAACCTGGCAATATAAGCAGCGTAAGCAAAGCCCAAAGTAATTGAAGGTAAAATTTTATCACCTGGAAGCTGACCCCAACCTGAAACTGGGAGAATTTCCAAATTTATACCAAAAATTAGCACCAAAAGAGGACCCATTAAAAATGTTGGAACGCATATTCCTATCATGGCGATAGCCATTGGAATAAAATCAAGATAGGTATTTCTTTTTAAAGCCGCCAATACTCCAGAAAATACGCCAATAAGTAATGCAATTAAAATTGCATAAAAAGCTAACTCAAATGTAACTGGCAACCCAGTTGCAATCATCTCTGAGACAGATCTGCCCGGGAACCTAAAAGAAGGACCAAAATCACCTTTAAGAATTCCTGTCATATAGTCTATGTACTGCTCCCATTCAGAAGCATCTAAGTTATATGCTTCGTTAAGATTTTTTAAAACCTGAGGTGAGACAGCCTTGTCAGCATCAAAAGGTCCGCCAGGGGCTAGTTTTATCAAAAAAAAGGTTAAGCTAGCTACAGCGAGCAATACTGGAATAGCCAGTAACAACCTTCTAATTAAGATATTTAACACTAAAGTCTAATCTCTCTCTAGATATATAAATTTAGGATGATGGTGATCTAGGATATGAGGATTATATCCCTTAACATCAGGAGATAATTGGTATGGCCTCACATAGGTATAAAGAGGAATAATAGGCATATTTTCAATTAATATTTTCTCAGCCTCATCTAGTAATTGATATCTCAAAGCTTGATCATTTGTTGAATTTGCCTTTGCTACCAGAGAATCATACTCATAGTTTTCCCAACCCGTCTTGTTATTTCCTCTATTGGGTCTCATTAAATCAAGAAATGTATTGGGATCTTGATAATCTCCAATCCAGCCTGCTCTGGAGACTTGAAAGTCACCAACCATCTCACGGCTTAAATAAACCTTCCAGTCCTGGTTAACCAATTCAACTTCTATACCCAAATTCTGTTGCCACATTTGCTGAATAGCTAAAGCAACTTTTCTATGATCCTCATTTGTATTAAAAAGTATCTCGAGCTTAGGAAACAGGTTTTCTGAATCATAGCCCGCCTCAGCTAGTAATTCCCTTGCTAAGGCTGGATCAAAAGGTATAGACGTTGTTGGTTCATAACCATTTGAGCCAGGAGGAGTAAATGAATATGCAGGAATCTGGCCGCATTTCGTTACTTTTTCAACCAAGAGCTTTCTATCAATAGAATAAGCCAATGCCTTCCTAACTCTTATGTCACTTAGATAAGGATTAGTGGTATTCAATCTATAAAAATATGTCCCCATATACGGATCGATTCTTAGATCAGGATTGCCTTCCTCTATATATACTGGACATTTTTGAGAGGGTAAAGTGCTGGTCACATGAAGCTGACCAGCTCTAAACATTCTATCCTCTGTCATTACGTTTGATACAGGATAATAATGTATTTCATTTAGTTGAACTGTAGAAGCATCCCAATACATAGGATTTTTTTCTACGACTATTTTATTATTTAGCTCCCATGATTTGAGACTGAAAGCTCCATTGCATACAAAATTACCTGGTCTAGTCCACTCACCATTTCTATCATCAATAGATCCATGCTTAAGTACAGTTTCCTTATGCACCGGCCAAGTACTGTAGTGGCTCAATAGGCCTGTAAAAAAAGGTGTCGGAGCTTTGAGCTTGACTTCAAGAGTATGGCTATCTATAGCTTTAACACCAACAGTACTAAAATCATTAGTTTCTCCAGTATGGTATTCCTGTGCTCCTTCTAGATAATAAAGCATGTCAGGATACTGAGAGCCAAGACTTGCAGTCAATATCCTTTGCCATGACCATACAAAATCATCTGCTGTAACTGGATCACCATTAGACCATCTGCCGTTTTTTCTCAATTTAAAAATATAAATCTTTCCGTCATCACTTACAGTCCATGATTCTGCAGCACCTGGAAGATTTTCATCATCAAATGGATTAGGAATAGTTAAGCCCTCGCATAATGATATTAAAATATGATGTTCAGGGACACCAGTTACTATATGAGGATCAATACCCTGAGGCTCTGAACCATTTCCAAAGTGAAATATTTGCTTTTCAAGACCATCATCCACAGGGGATAGGCTAGACGAGCAACCTATAAGAAAAAATAAAACTATAAAAACTGAATAATATCTCATATTAAAAAACCAAATCATTTAAATTAACTTTTGCCGAGTCAAATATATCTTTATTTATAACCGCAGAAATATTGTTTGCTGTCCTTTCCTCAGAAAAACTATTGTATTGCTCATAGAGTGAATCTATCGACTCGGATGAGGGTTTATTTATGGCAACCAAATCAACAATATACACATCTCCAGATCTAGAATTAACAGTTACAGATTCGCCTGGAAGGGTTTTAAATATTTCCGATATAACTTCTTGAGGTAATAGTGATGAGTATCTTTTAACATCAACAAAGGATTCCTCAGATAAAAAGTCATATGCGGCAAAAAAAGACTGAAGCGTATTTTCTGTTTTAGCTTTATCAAGCTCAGAAACCAAAAGATTTCTTTTTTCAATAGCTTTGTTTTCTGCTAGTAATTTAGCAACTTCATCGGCAACTTCATCATAATCTTGAAGGAATGGTTCAGTGATAGATGATAGTGATAAAACTATTATTGTATCGTCGGTGTTTATAGCAAATGGGACTCCGATCTGAGCATCAGGAGAAAAGATGAAGTCTTTAACTCTAGCGTCATCAATTTCAAAATTAAAATTATTTAATTGCATCCCTGTGATTTCTTTTACATCTTTAGAAACAGATTCGCCGATATATTCTATGGATTCATTTGAGAATATCATTTCATCAATTGAGTCGAAGTCATCATTCATCAGTGCCATAGATTCTGAATTAATTAATTCCCTTATAATGGTTTCTTTCATTTCTTCTAAGGTCATAACTTCTGCTTGGTTATACTCAGTCATTTTTAAAATATGAAATGTTTCATCAAGCTCTATAATGTCACTTATTTCATTGACATTCATGTTTTCTAAGGCAATACCAAACTCTACAGGAAAAATATCAGCGTCAAAATACTCTAAATCGCCACCAACGTCTTTTGATACAACATCATCACTATACTTCATGACCGTATCTTCGAAAATTGCGCCTTTTTTTAATTCATCCTCAACCAAAGAAATTTGTTGAAAAGCTTCTTCGCTAGAGTCATAATTTTCCTTTTCTATCATCACATGAGAAAAACGAATTTCCATTCTCTCATTAGATTTAGATAAATAATCCTGATAGGCATTCTCAACATACCCCTCTGGAATATTCACTGCATCAGCATAATCTTTTGATGTTAATACTATGTATTTAAATGCTCTTTCCTCGTCCGAATAAAATAAGATTTGATTATTATCATAATACTCTCTTATTTCTTCTTTAGAATTCGTAATTTGGTTTTTTAAGGCTGCTGAATCCAATTTAATAAAATTAATATCAACTGATTGTTCAAGAATTTCTGCGAGCTCCTTCACCTCGGTATCAGTTACAAAATTTGAGGAAGCAATAGAAATTCTATACAGCTCTGAAGCCATAAAATTTGTCATCATATCTAGGTACGAATCTTTAGTGTATCCACTAGCGTTAACTTGAGCTTGGTAAACATTTTCATCAAATTTTCCATCTAACTGAAATGCTGGGTTTCTGATAATAGATTTTTTTGCCTGCTTGACAGTATCTTTATTGATAAAGCCAAGTGACCTTGCTTCTGATAACAAAACTTTTTGTGTTATTAGTTCTTGCTTTACAGCTTCAAGCTGAATTGATTCATCAAGTTCATTGAAATCAAAATCATCGCCATAAATATTTTTAAATTTTTGAGCAGCTATATTTGATGCCGCCTGCATATCAGCCTCAGTGATATTTTCACCGTTTATATTTCCAAAAGTAGGTTGAAATGTTGAGCCAAGCGAAGATGTTCCTAAAAAAACAAAAGGTAATGCACATGCAGCAATTACAATAAACAGTCTTGGTCCAGTTAAAAAATTTCTTAGTGATTCCATAGTGCTGATATTATAAATAAAAAAAGGGTGCAGAAGCACCCTTTTCTAAAAGTTAATAAAATTAACCGTTTTTAACTTTATCTTTTAGGCCTTTACCAGCTTTAAAACCCGGAACTTTAGAAGCAGCAATATGCATTGATGCGCCAGTCTGAGGGTTTCTACCCTCTCTAGCAGCTCTGTGCCTTACTGAAAATGTTCCAAAACCCACTAAAGATACAGTATCACCTTTACCTAATGCATCACCAATACCCCCAAGAACTGCATCAACAGCTCTTCCAGCTGAAGCTTTAGAAATATCAGCGTCACTTGCAACAGCATCAATCAAATCAGATTTATTCATATTAAATACTCCTCTATGTAAATTTATTTATATAAATACATACCTATGAAAAGCTTTTTATAGATAAAAGTCAAGCAAATAAAGGGTTTTAATGCGGTAGCTTATCTTCAGATTTTGTTCTCTTTGCCTTTTGAGTTTTAGGTTTAGCTGATGCTGATGATCTATTGATAGGGATTGGCTCCTTAACTAAGGCATGAGAAATAACTTCGTCGATCCACTCAACTGGAATTATATTAAGTGAGTTTAGAATTTGTTTTGGTATCTCTTGAAGATCTGCTTCATTATCTTTTGGAATAATGACATTTTTAATGCCGCCGCGTTTGGCTGCTAATAATTTTTCTTTTAAGCCACCAATTTTTAAAATTTGGCCTCTTAAGGTTATTTCACCAGTCATTGCTGTATCCGATCTGACAGGTATTCCTGTAAAAATTGATATCAAAGAAATTGCCATTGCACCACCAGCACTTGGACCATCTTTTGGTGTAGCACCCTCTGGAACATGAATATGAACATCATATTTTTCATAAAAATTAGGTTTTATACCCAATGAATCAGCCCTCGATCTCACAACTGTAAGCGCAGCCTGAATTGACTCCTGCATTACATCGCCCAAAGAGCCTGTTTTTATAATTCTACCCTTGCCATCAATATGAGAGGCCTCAATTGTAAGCAGCTCGCCTCCAACCTCTGTCCATGCAAGACCAGTAACCTGACCGACTGCATTATCCTTTTCTGCTATTCCATACTTAAACTTTTTAATTCCTGAAAACTTTTCAAGATTCTTATTGGTTATCGATGTAGGTTTTTCAATATTTTTTTTAGATAATAAGCGTTCTTTAACAACTTTTCTTAAAATTCTAGCTATCTGTCTTTCAAGGCCTCTTACTCCAGCTTCTCTTGTGTAGTATCTGATCAAGGATAATATGACCTCCTTGTTTAAATTAATTTCTGTATCTTTAAGACCATTTCTTTCCATCTGCTTGGGTAAAAGATATTTTGAGGCGATGTTAATTTTTTCATCCTCAATGTACCCAGGAATTCGAATAATTTCCATCCTGTCCAACAATGGAGTTGGAATGTTTAAACTGTTTGCAGTACACACAAACATGACTTCTGATAGGTCATAATCTACTTCAAGATAATGATCGCTGAAAGTATTATTTTGCTCAGGGTCTAAAACCTCTAAAAGTGCCGAAGCAGGATCGCCTCTGTGATCCATACCAATTTTGTCAATTTCATCCAGTAAGAACAAAGGATTTTTTACTCCTACCTTTGATAATTTTTGAATGATTTTTCCAGGCATTGAGCCTATGTAAGTTCTTCTATGCCCTCTTATTTCAGATTCGTCTCTAACTCCACCAAGAGACATTCTTACAAATTTTCTGTTAGTTGCTCTAGCTATTGATTCGCCAAGTGAAGTTTTACCAACACCAGGAGGTCCAACAAGGCATAAGACAGGCGCTTTCATTGATTTAACTCTTTTTTGTACAGCAAGATATTCAATAATTCTCTCTTTTACTTCTTCGAGTCCATAATGATCTTCTTCAAGTATGTCTAAAGAAGCTTGAATATCAGTTTTTACTTTTGATTTTTTTCTCCATGGAACCTCTACCAAGCAATCTAAATAAGATCTTACAACCGAAGCTTCAGCAGATGATGGTGACATATGTTTAAATTTAGCTAATTCACTTTTAGCTTTCTTTAATGCATCCTTAGGCATTCCAACCGTATTTATTTTTTCTTCAAGTGCGTCAAGCTCATCGCCTTCTTCACCAATTTCTCCAAGTTCTTTTTGAGCGGCTTTAATTTGTTCATTCAAATAGTATTCTCTCTGAGATTTTTCCATTTGTTTTTTTACACGTTCTCTTATTTTTTTTTCGACATCAACTACGTCTAGCTGAGATTCAATGAACATCAAAACTTTTTCAGATCGTTCTTTTAGATCAGCAATACCTAAGATTTCTTGCTTTTTTGAAGTTTCTATTGGCAAATGGCCGGTAATTGTATCTATTAATTTGGAAAGATCATCTAAAGAGTCAACAGTAGATACAATTTCAGGGGGAATCCTTTTAGTTATACCAATATAGTCTTCGAATTTAGCTTTAATAAACCTAACTAGATTAGATGCATCTGCCTCTTTTAGTGGAACGTCCTCTATAGAAGTTACTCTAGCTAAATCATAACCCTTTTTTTCAACCAGCTTTTCAATAGTACATCTTTTATGACCTTCAACAAGAACTTTCATAGTCCCATCTGGTAGCTTTATTAGTTGTAGCAAATTACTGATAGATGCACTTTTGTACACGTCCTTGTATTCAGGATTATCAATTGCAGGATCAGTTTGACAAACTAAAACAAGCTTTTTATTAGACGACATTGCTACATTTAATGCCTCTATTGACTTTGGTCTTCCCACAAACAAGGTTGTAACAATCCCAGGAAAGACAACCACATCTCTTAAAGGGATAACAGGCAGATCAGATTTTATTTCACTCATATACCCAATATAAGGATAGATAAGAAAATATCAATTAGCAGATGATTTTTTTGAAGGTGTTTTTAAAAGTTTAATTGGTTCTGTTTTTGAAATAACAGTGTTCTCATCAATAATAACTTTTTCTAAATCTTCATTAGGAAGCTCAAACATGGTTTCCATAAGAATATCTTCCATGATTGATCTTAGCCCTCTAGCACCAGTTTTTCTTTTAATTGCTTGTTTAGCAATTTCCAATAGAGCTTCATCTCTAAATGTTAGTTCAACATTATCAATTTCAAATAGATGCTTGTACTGATTAACTAGCGCGTTTTTTGGTTCTTTTAAAATTCTTATAAGAGCACTTTCATCTAGCTCATGCAAATTTGATATTACAGGCAACCTACCAACAAATTCAGGTATAAGTCCGTATTTAACTAAATCTTCAGGTTCCAAATTATCAATACCAGATGAAATTGATTTTACATTTGAAGGTGTATTTACTTCAGCCCCAAAACCAATTCCAATATTGCTTGTTCTTTGATCGATTACTTTATCTAAACCTGAGAATGCACCGCCACATATAAATAGTATATTTGAAGTATCTATCTGTATAAACTCTTGTTGGGGATGCTTTCTTCCACCCTGGGGAGGAATTGATGCTACCGTACCTTCAATTAATTTTAATAGAGCCTGTTGAACGCCTTCACCAGATACATCTCTAGTAATAGAAGGATTATCAGACTTTCTTGCAATCTTATCTATTTCATCAATGTACACTATACCCAGTTCTGCCCTTTCTGGATCATAGTCTGACTTTTGTAAAAGTTTTTGAATGATGTTTTCAACATCCTCACCCACATAACCAGCCTCAGTTAAAGTTGTAGCGTCAGCAATTGCAAAAGGAACGTTTATAATTTTTGCTAAAGTTTGTGCTAAAAGTGTCTTACCGCTACCGGTTGGCCCAAGAAGCAGGACGTTGCTCTTTTGTAATTCAACAGAATCTTTAATATTATTTTTCTTTAATCTCTTGTAATGATTATAGACAGCCACCGAAAGAACTTTTTTAGCTTTTTCTTGGCCTATTACATACTCATCGAGTTTTTTGAAAATTTCAAGTGGTGATGGCAACTCTTCAAGTGAAGTTTCTTCTTCACTTTTTATTTCCTCTTCTATAATGTCATTACATAAGTCGACACATTCATTACAAATATATACGCTAGGACCGGCTATAAGTTTTTTGACATCGTCCTGAGTCTTTCCACAAAACGAACAGTTTAATTTATCTGACGATGTCTTACTTGCCATTATTTAAGTCTCTTTTATTTAAAATATCATCGACTAAACCATATTTAACAGCTGCAGCTGCATCTAAAAAATTATCTCTATCAGTATCTTTTTCAATTTTTTTAATTGACTGCCCGGTATGTTTAGCAAGAATATGATTAACTACTGTTTTCATATGTAGTATTTCTTTCGCATGAATTTCAAAATCAGATGCTTGGCCTTGAAACCCACCTAGTGGCTGATGAATCATGATTCTTGAATTTGGCAAAGCATATCTTTTTCCTTTATCTCCTCCAGCAAGAAGTATGGCACCCATGCTGGCAGCTTGACCAATGCATAAAGTTGAAATAGAAGGTGCTATAAATTGCATAGTGTCATATATTGCCAAGCCTGAAGAGATACTTCCTCCAGGTGAATTAATATAAATTGAGATATCTTTCTCTGGGTTTTCAGATTCTAAAAATAATAATTGGGCTACTACTAAATTAGACATATAGTCATCAACAGGACCTGATAAAAAAATAACACGTTCTTTTAAAAGTCTGGAATATATATCAAATGATCTTTCACCTCGAGGCGTTTGCTCGATTACCATTGGTATTAACGCTGATTCTATTTCATTCATATACATCTATTTGTTTGCAAGTTCTGAAAATTCTATCACCTTATCCTTTGATTTAAGTGCTTTTTCTAAATTTTCAATCAATTGTTGCTCTAATGCAATCATTCTAAATTGTTCTAACTGCTGAGGTTGTCCTTTAATCCATTGCTTAAACTGCTCAGGGTCTTTATATTTTTGCGATTCTTTATCAATAAAAGTATCGAGCATCACTGAGTCTGCAGTTAATTCAAAATGATTTACAAGTTCAGCAAAAAGTAAATCCAGTTTTACTCGTTTTTCTGCATTGTCCATAAATGTATCAATTGGAAATAAGTCATCGCCTGCGCTATCTTCCATTTGCCCGATTCTCATTAATGCATCTTTCCTCATTAACTCTGCCTGCTCTTTAACTGTTACATTTGGCACCTTAAAGGAGTTTGTTTTTAGAAGCGTTTCGTAAATTGACTCTTTTGTTAAGTCTTTTTCTTGAACTTCAACTTCTTTCTCCATTCTTCTTGAAATTTCTTCTCTAAAGGAGTTTTCATCTTTCACATCCATTTCTAGTTTTTCAAAAAGATCTTTATCAATCTTTGCGTGTTGCAATTCTTGTATTTTCTTTAATGTGATTTTAAATTCTGCATCAACACCGGCTAAGTCTTTTTTAAAGTAATCATCAGGAAATTTTGCTTTGATGGTAAATTCAGACGGCTCCTTATCTAAAATAGCGTCTTCAAAGCCTGGGATCATAGAATTACTTCCGAGGACTAACTTAAAATCACTTGCTGAATTCCCCTCGAATTCTTCACCGTTAATACTTCCAACAAAGTCAAGGATAACCTGATCATCTTTTTTTGATTTTCTTGAAACATCTTTCCATTCACCGTATCTTTTTAAAATATCTGCAATGGCTAGATCGATATCACTATCAGTGATAGAAATTGATACTTTCTCATAACTCGCCCATCGACTTAACTTTGGTTTAATTTCAGGAAAAACTTCAAAAGTTGCAGAGTATGTAATTGGTTTCTTTGGATCTTCGCTATCCAGGTTTACTGTTGGAGACGATGCTGGTCGGATTTTATTTTCAGCAAGAGCTTGAGGATAAGAGCTTTGAATTAAATCATTTACAACATCTGCGTGAACTGACTGACCATATCTTTGCTCAAGAACATCATTAGGAACTTTTCCTTTTCTAAAACCATCGAGCTTAACTTTGGTTTTAATGTTGTTAATCTTTGTTTGGAATTTTAAGTTATAGTCTTCAACTGGTATGGAAACTGTAAGCTTCCTCTCTAAGTCTTTTAATTTTTTTAGCTTGCTTGTCATACTTTTTTGTCCAATTAATTGGGGCGAGCGATGGGGTTCGAACCCACGGCCTCCGGAGCCACAATCCAGCGCTCTAACCAACTGAGCTACGCCCGCCACGAAACGAGCTATTATAGATTAAAAAATAGAGTTATTAATTTTTTTATTATCTTAATTAAAAGATATACAATTATTTTATCATTTGTTTCGGGGAGATAATTAATGAGCAATTTTTTAAATGATACAAATAAATATGTTCACAAAGCTCTTAAGTTTTCTGAGATATCAGAAGATTTATCAAACAAAATTATTATTTGTAATTCAACATATACTGTAAGGTTTGGGGTTAGGCTGAGAGGAAAAATATATACCTTTGAAGGTTGGCGCTCAGTTCATTCTGAACATATGGAACCAACAAAAGGTGGTATAAGGTTTGATATGCATACTAATTCTGACGAAGTAGAAGCGCTAGCAGCATTAATGTCATATAAATGTGCAATCATTAATGTACCTTTTGGAGGTTCAAAAGGCGGCCTAAAAATTAATCCAGCAGATTGGGAAATAGCAGAGCTTGAAAAAATTACCAGAAGATTTGCACAAGAACTGATAAAAAGAGACTTAATTAGTCCGTCAATGAATGTTCCTGCTCCAGATATAGGATCTTCTTCAAGAGAGATGGCATGGATTGCTGATGAGTATAGAAAAATTCATCCAAGCGATATAAATGGTGCTGCATGTGTGACTGGAAAACCAGCAAATAAAAATGGTCTTCCTGGAAGAGAGGAAGCTACTGGAAGAGGTGTGCAATTTATAGTCAGAGAATTTTTTAGAAATTCAGATCTTCTAAAAAAAGTAAAGCTTGATGAAAATCTTGCAACCAAGACGATGATAGTTCAGGGTATCGGAAACGTTGGTTATCACCTTTCAAAATTCCTAACTGAAGAAGATCAAGTCAAATTAATTGGTATTTCAGAATACAACGGTGGAATATATAATCCAGAAGGAATAAATGTTGAGCATGCAAAAAAATATTTTAGACAACATAAATCCTTCAGCAATTATCCAAAAGCAACATTTATAAAAGACTCTTCTCTTTTACTAAAGAGAGGTTGCGATATCTTGATACCTGCAGCACGAGAGAATGTCATTACAGAAAAAAATGCAGAAGATATATCTGCAAAATTAATTGTTGAAGCAGCTAATGGGCCAGTAAGTTACAAAGCTAATCAGATTCTAAATAGAAAAAAAATATTTGTAATACCCGATATTCTTGCAAATGGTGGAGGTGTTGCCGTTAGTTATTTTGAATGGGTTAAAAATATAAGACATATTAGATTTGGTCGCCTTGAAAAAAGAAGAAATCAATTCCAGCTTAACACTTTAATTTCAGCTATTGAACAAATGACAGGGAAATCTATGCCCTCTAAATATAAGGAAAACTTCTTAAAAGGTATAGAAGAAATTGATCTTGTTAGATCTGGTTTAGATGATATGATGATTGACGGCTTTCAAGAAGTTAAAAAAGCCTATATTTCAAATAACAAAATTTCTGATTTTAGAACGGCAGCCTATCTGGTAGCGATTGAAAAAATAGCAATGGCCTATGACTCTATAGGTTTGTAGGAAATAATTTTACTGGATGGCCTGTCTCCCAAACTTCAGATGCAACCATTACACTTTTTAAAAGAGAGCTATCAAGAAAATTGTTTAACCATTTTTGAATTTTTGGAAATTCACTATTACTATCAAACCATGTCGGATCGGCAATTCTAAATTGTCTAATAAAAGGCAATATGCATATATCAATTTTATTAATATGATCAGAATAAAACCATTTTTTGTTACTTATTTGGTTTTCAATACTCTTTAAAATTTGTTCACAAGACTCTCTGTGAGAAGTCTCATCTTTATCTGTATATCTTGAAGCATATTTATATCTATCTAAATGGAATTTAAACTTATCATCAAACAGTTTAATCGTATTAGCTGTATGCAATTCTTGTTCTACGTTTAGAGTTTCTTCAAAAATATTTTTTTTCTCCTCTATACACCAATTAACAATCTCTAAGCTTTCATCTATGACAGTACCGTTATCTAGAATAAGAACTGGAACTGTCCCCTTTGGAGAAACTTTTAGCATTGACGAGGGTTTGTTCTTTAGATTCACCTCCCTCAGTTCAACAACTAATTTTGCTAAATGTAATGCCATTCTTGCTCTCATCGCATAAGGACATCTTTTAAATGAGTAAAGTATTGGCATTTTAAGTTTTATTTTTCTGAACTTCTTCTTTAGGGCCTATATGCTTTTGATTCCTTTTCTTAGCCAAGTCAACTTGCTTTTGTCTGCTCATATACCTTGCTTTCTGTTCTTTGGTTGTTTTAGCAAAACAAGCTGGGCATGAGACTCCACGAATAAACTCCTTTGATAACTTATCTTCATCAGTTATTGGCATTCTGCAACCATGACACATATCATATGAACCTTCTGTTAAATCATGCTTAACTGCAACTCTATCATCAAATACAAAGCATTCACCGTCAAATAAAGATTGATCTTTATCAATTTTTTCAAAATAATTTAGTATCCCCCCTTTTAGATGATGAACGTGTTCGAATCCATCTTTTAGCATCATTGAGGAAGCTTTTTCACATCGAATGCCACCGGTACAAAACATGGCAACTTTTTTATTTTTTTTATCTTCATCCGTAAAATTTTGATTTCTAACCCAATCAGGAAATTCTCTAAACCTTACAGTATTTGGATTAATGGAATTTTTAAAAGTTCCGATTGAGTATTCATAATCATTTCTGGTATCAATTAATATAGTATCTTTATCTTGAATTAAATCGTTCCAGTCTTTTGGGTCGACATACTCCCCTACAACTTCATTTGGGTTAATTGAATTATCACCAATAGTAACAATTTCATTTTTAAGTTTAATTTTTAATCTTACAAATGGATTGATTTTAGAATTAGAGAATTTGATATCTACGTTTTCAAAGCCTTCTATAGATTTAATAAATATAATTGCATGTTCAAGTTTATTTTTTTTTCCAGAGATTGTTCCATTCAAACCTTCTTTACCAACCAATATAGTTCCATAAATCTCTAGTTGTTTAAGTTTTTTTCTAATAATATTTTGAAGTCTGTTGGGGTCTTCTATTGATGAAAATTTATAAAGTGCAGCTACTTTGAACATGACATAATTTTACTACAAGAAAATGGCGCGCCTGAAGAGATTCGAACTCCTGACCCACTGCTTAGAAGGCAGTTGCTCTATCCAGCTGAGCTACAGGCGCGTGGTCGGGGTAGTAAGATTCGAACTTACGACCACTCGCTCCCAAAGCGAGTGCGCTACCAGACTGCGCTATACCCCGAGGTTGCAAATATTAAAGTTTATCCAAAAAATAAGCAATCATCATATGAATAAATATTCATAAATGAGATAATATTTTATATGGTCGCAAAAATTCTAGATGGTAAAAAATTAGCTTCTTTAAGTGAAGAAGATATAAAAAAAGAAGTATCAGAATTGATAAAAAATGGTATAAATCCGACACTTGCTACTATTCTTGTTGGAAGTGATCCTGCTTCAGAAACTTACGTTAGAATGAAAAGAAATACTTGCAAAAAAGTTGGTATGGAATCCATAGCTGTTGAACTTCCTGAATCTACTACTACAGAAGAGTTAATATCAACTATTGATGATTTAAATAACAATTTAAAAGTGCATGGAATTTTATTGCAACATCCAGTGCCATCTCATATTGATGAAAGAAAATGTTTTGATGCTATTGATATTGAAAAAGATGTTGATGGTGTTACTTGTTTGGGTTTTGGAAATATGTCAATGGGTGTTGATGCGTATGGCTCATGCACACCAGCAGGAATTATAAGATTAATAAAGCATTATGGGCTTGAAGTTCAAGGCTTAAATGCTGTCGTTGTAGGGAGAAGTCCTATTCTAGGCAAGCCTATGGCTATGATGCTTCTAAATTTAAATGCCACCGTAACTATATGTCACTCAAAAACAATAAATATCGAAACAATTATTAAAAATGCCGACCTAATTGTTGGGGCAGTTGGTATACCGAAATTTATAAAGACAGATTGGATTAAACAAGATGCGATTGTAATAGATGCAGGCTTCCATCCTGAAAAATGTGGCGATATTGACTTAAATAATATGGATCAGGTATCTTCTGCATATACCCCAGTACCAGGGGGGGTTGGGCCTATGACCATTAACACATTAATTTTGCACACAATGCAGTCTGCAAAAAAATTACTAGATAACTAATTATTCTTTTATAACTTCTGGTTCTTTAGAGGTGTCATTATCTAGCTCTCCTTCAATCACTTCACTCTCGTTGTGACTTTCGTTAACCTTGCTTTCATCTCCCTTAAAAGGGAATGGTTTTTCATCTGTGTGAAATAATAAAAAGGCCAAAGAGTCATGAAAGAATTCTAATAGATGCGAATTAAAATTTGCGATAGATGTATTTGGCTTTGAAGTAAATAGATAAAATAAAAATTGAATTACTGCCAAGCCTATACATATGGTAAGTACAAAATTAATTACAAAACCATACAGCAACATAAACAAAAACCTAATCCACTTGCTTGTTTTTAAAATTTCTTCTTTATCTATTTCTATTTGAGTCATAATTTTTTCCTAGTATGTAAATTCTACATCAACTTCATGTGGATTATTCACAAGATCATCAATAAATGTTTGAGATGATGCATTATTAAAAACAATATTATGTAAAGAGTCGACCAATGGCATGCTTATCTTTAGCTTTGCTGACTCAGCTTTAATAACTTCAAGTGTTCTAATCCCCTCAGCAACCTGGCCAACTTTAGATTTTGCCTCATCAAGGTTCAAGCCTTCTCCTAAATGCATTCCTAGTTGAAAATTTCTAGATAAAACAGATGTACATGTTGCTACTAAATCGCCCATGCCAGCAAGTCCAAGAAAAGTTATAGGATTAGCGCCTTTTGCAACTGCAAATCTGCTCATTTCAGCCATACTCCTTGTAAGTATCAATCCAACAGCGTTTTCACCAACTTTTAAGGATTCTGCTATTCCGCAAATAATCGCATATATATTTTTAAGTGCGCCAGCTAATTCAACACCTTGAATATCGTCTGAAGAATATATCTTAAAAGTATCCGATGAAAGAGTTTCTTTCACATCATTTATTAATAATTCATCATTGCTGGCAATGACTGTTCCAGTTACTTTATTTTCTGCAATCTCTTTGGCAAGATTTGGACCGCTTAAAACTCCAACACTATTTTTTGAAGATTGGATATTTGTTTTAATAATGTCAGACATTGATCTAAAAGGATCTAATTTAATTCCTTTGGTGCAAGAAATAATATGCGCACCCTCTTCTACCAATGGCGCAATTCTTTTAACTATATTTTCAAATATTAAACTAGGCGTCGCTATTAAAACGATATTTGCTTTTTTAATGACTGATTCTAAATTCTCTGAGGCCGCAATATTAGATGATAGTTGAAGCTCTGGGTGGTATGTAGTATTAGCTCCCTCAGAGTTAATTCTTAGAGCTTGCTCTGAATCCCTAACCCATAATGAAACATCATAACCATTAGATGCTGCAATATTTGCAAGCACAGTTCCAAAGCTTCCTCCCCCCAGAACTGCAACTTTTTTTATTTTGCTCATTACTATGAGAGATATTTATCTAACTGCCTTAGATATTTTGATGGATCTTGAGGTGAACCGCCTTCAGCTATAACAGCATAATCAAATAAAAAATCTACAAATGAATTAAATTGCTTTCCTTTCATATCTTTAAGCTTTTTAACCAGTTTATGCTTCATATTAATTTCAAAGATTGGGTTAGATGATCCTAATGTTTGACCAGAAGCTTCAAGAATTTTTCTTAATTGGGCTCCTGGTTCATGTTTTGGTAAAACAATACAAGAAGCAGAATCTGTTAAGCGCTTACTGATTATTACATCAGAAACTTTGCTTTCTAAATGTTTTTTTATTTTAGTTAATATATCTTGGTCTGCCTCTGAAACCTTTTTTGCCTCGCTTTCATCGTCAATATCTTCTTTGGCCACATTTACAAGCTCTTTACCTTGATACTCCATTAATCCAGCCATAACCCACTCATCAATTCTATCTGTTAGAAGCAGAACCTCAGTTCCTTTTGACTTTAATCCTTCGATATGTGGAGAGTTCGCTGCAGCTTCATAAGTATCAGCTACGCAGTAATATATTTTTTCTTGATCATCAGCCATTCGTTCTAAATAATCATCAAGACCTTGATCGGTGTCTTTGCTATTAGCGTATGTTGAAGAAAATAATAATAAACTTGCTATTAAATCTTTGTTTTCTCTATCTTCAGCTGGTCCTTCTTTTAGGACTAAGCCATATTCTTTCCAAAATTCCTTGTACTTATCAAAAGAATCTTTTTTGAGAACCTTTAAAGAATCGAGCATCCTTTTTGTAACAGCTTTTTTAATAGTATCAACTAAATGATGTTCTTGAAGAATTTCCCTGGAAACATTTAAAGGTAAATCATTGGTATCAATAATTCCTCTTACAAATCTTAAATACAGTGGTAAGAAGTTAGATGCATCATCCATTATAAAAACTCTCTGTATATAGAGTTTTACGCCTCTTGGGGATTCACGATTCCAAAGATCAAACGGTGGTTTTGATGGAATATACAATAAATTAGTATACTCATTTTTTCCTTCAACTTTGTTATGCGCCCAAAGCAATGGATCATCTTGATCATAAGTAATAAATTTATAGAACTCTTTATACTCATCATCCTTAATAGATCTTTTAGACTTTAACCAAAGTGCATCTGCGTCATTTATTCTTTGTGACTCAGTATCTTCACCTATTAAATTAAGAGGGAAATTAATATATTGAGAATACTTCTCAAGCAAAAATCTTACTCTCCCCTCGTCAGCAAATTCTGTATTCTCTTCGTTTAAATAGATAACAATATCAGTACCATTTGTTTCTTTTGTTACCTCTGAAAGTTTATATTTTTCCTCACCTGAACTTTCCCACATGATTGCTGCATCACTCTGCTCGTATACAGATTTTGAGATAACTTGAACTTTATCGGCAACCATGAAAACTGAGTAGAAGCCAACACCAAACTGACCAATTAAATTAGAGTCTTTTTTCTTATCACCGGTAATGTTTTCTAAAAAGGATGCTGTGCCTGATCTTGCAATTGTCCCAATATTTGAAACTATCTCATCTTCACTCATTCCAATGCCATTATCAGAAATAATAATTTTCTTTTCTTCTTTTAAGACTTGAACATCAATCTTTAGATTTTTTGTGTGTTTGGCAATAGATTTATCTTCAACAGATTTAAATCTAAGTTTATCAATAGCATCAGATGCATTTGAAACTAGCTCTCGAATAAATATCTCCTTATTTGAATAAAGAGAATGAATCATCAGCTTTAATAGCTGTTTTGTCTCAGTTTGAAATGATTTAGTTTTTGATTTTGCCATATTAACCCTCTTTAATATCCAATAAGTAATAATGAATTAATAAAATTCAAGGTTTAAATGAATTTTATAGATATGTAACTCTTACAATTTGTACAACTGATACTATAAAAATTACAAGGGTGTTAAACACGCTTAGGTTATGAAAAAACTTAAATAACTTCTCCCAACCCCTATCTTTAGCAATATTTGTTACAGGTATTATTAAAAACCCTATCAAAGCAAATACTACAGCAACAAGGGCGAAGTAAGCGTCAATAGTTTTAAAAAAAAGGTAACTAATAAGCAAGGCTACAAGTGCAATTAACAAAATTAATAAATAATATCTTGGAAAGATTTTTCTCAAAAAATTAGAAGCATTCTGGTCATCTAGTACTTTAAAAACAACTGGTGCAGTTAAGAGGACTTGAGCAAATATTATGCCTAAAACCAAGGAGTAGCATAATATAAGAAGGCTTAAGATAACTATATTCATATTTAAGTGGCGGTCCGACGGGGAATCGAACCCCGAACGCCGCCGTGACAGGGCGGAATTATAACCGTTTAACTACCGGACCAGTTATTAACATTCGAATAATATATTTAAAAAATAATATTTCAACTATTAATTATTGGTGGGTGATGACAGGATCGAACTGCCGACCCTCTCGGTGTAAACGAGATGCTCTACCAAACTGAGCTAATCACCCACGATGCGTATTATATTGATTAATTTGAAGTATACAAAAGAAATTTTTAATATTTATCGAGTGATTCTTAAAATTTAATTAAGCACCATATTTTGTTGCCTCTGCAACTTCGTTAAGATTGCCTGTCTTACAATTATAGATATACCCATAGATTTTTATGGAGTTCGGTACCAGTTGGTGGTTTTTTATTTTTAGAACATCATCAACAACACTTTTTTCATTATCAGTAAAACTTAGCCAATCTATTTCATTTGAATTAATATTAAATTTTTCATCAATATCTCCATTCGAAAATTTTTCTAATCCACAATCTGTATGGTGAATAACAAACCATTCCTTGGTTCCTAATAATTTATAGGATATTAATAAAGATCGAATAGCATCATCACTAGCTCGCCCACCCGCATTTCTTATAACATGAGCATCCCCTTCTGATAAACCGGCAAATTTTGCTGGATCAAGCCTTGCATCCATGCAAGTAAGAATTGCAAACTTTTTTATTGGTGCTGCAAGTAGATCGCCTTTAGAATTAAAATTCTTTGCATAAAGCTTATTTGAGGCAATTACTTCTTTTAGTATTTTTGACATATTTTCACAACCTAAAATAATTATTTTACAATGCTTAATCTAGCAAAGTAGATTCCTATAAGAGTTATAAATACAAATAATATTTGCATTAGATTCAAAATTTCAGAAAAAATTAATGCTGCTAGCAAAGTAGCTGTTAAAGGCTGCATTAATAAGCCTATTGAACCATTTGATGCAGAAATCTTACCAATACCAAAGGTAATTAGAAATTGACCTCCAAATTGACATAAAAAAGCCATTAGCAACAGGTTAATCCACTCAAAACTAGATATAGGTAAAAAAGATTTAGAATGCATCAACATTGGCACTATAGAAAAAAGGCAACAAAAAAATGTAGTATAAAAAATAATATTTAATGAGGTTTCTTTATTTAATTTTGAAATTACTAATAAATAAATTGCATAAAATAAAGCTGCAATCATGCACAGAAAATCGCCAAGTATTTTTCCATTAGCATAGTTATTAGAAAAAATTATTAACCCAATGATTCCAGTATAAGTAATTAAAAACGATTTACCAAAACCTTTTGTGGGGAGTTCTTTATAAAAAATAAAGGCTAGAAGCGCAACAAATACAGGCGCAGAATTTACAATAATTGTTGCATTGGCTACAGAGGTTATATTCATGCTGTAATGCCAGAGAGTTAAATCAGTAGTGAATGCTAATGAGGCAAGAGCAGCATAAAAAATGGTTTTTTTGCTTTTTACTTTAAAAAAAAATTTTTTATTAACTGCATAATTGAAACCTACTAATAAAGGAAGAGCGAGCAACATTCTCCAAAATGTAATAGCCGCAGGAGATAAATTACTCCACTTTACAAATATAGGCGCAAACCCAATTAGAGTTGCTCCTAATGCAAGCATAAGAAAATAATTTGTTACCTGAAAATTTTTAATCATGAAGTTATACTCTGACTATGCAGAAAGATATTGTAGATCAGAATAGAGAAATTATCTCAGTTGGTGAGTTGAATCGATCTGCTAAACATCTACTTGAAGATGCTTTTACAGATATTGCTGTAATTGGTGAAATATCTAATATGTCTAGACCAAGTTCTGGTCATATTTATTTCACGCTTAAAGACGAAGATGGTGCTATTGGTTGTGCCATGTGGCGTTCACAAGCATCAAAATTAAACTTCCGCCCAGAAGATGGAGATAAATGCATACTCAAAGGACAGGTTAGCCTGTATCCTGCAACTGGACGCTATCAACTCATGGTTAAATCTATTGAGCAAGCTGGAGCAGGAAATTTAATGCACCAGTTTGAACAATTAAAAAAGAAGTTAGAATCAGAGGGTTTGTTTGATCCATCAAAAAAATTATCCATACCATCCCCTCCAAAACATATTGGGGTAATAACCTCTTCATCTACAGCAGCATTTCAAGATATTTTAAGTACTATTCAAAGAAGAGCTCCTTCTGCCCAAGTCTCTATAAGCCCTGCAATGGTCCAAGGTGATACTGCTGCAAACACAATTATTAATGCATTAAATAGAATTTTAAAATTTAATGATAACAATAAGGATAATTCTATCGATTTGGTAATATTGGCTAGAGGTGGGGGTTCTATTGAAGACTTATGGTGTTTTAATAACGAGAGTCTTGCTAGAGAGATTTCATCATTTCCAATTCCTACTATCTCTGGCGTTGGTCATGAAATAGATTTTACAATTTGCGATTTTGTTTCAGATATGAGGGCGCCTACTCCAACCGCTTCTGCAGAGATAGCTACCGAGTTCCACTTTAAAGCCATAGATAAAATAAATGATTTGTATGGCGATCTACGAAGAACAATCATTAACTCACTTAAAAATAAAATCCAAAACATTGATCATGTAAAAAGCAAGATTAGAAGTCCGCTTATGGTTCTAAGAGAGCAAAATCAGAAAATTGATAACTACGAAATAAGATTAAAACAAAATATTAGAATGGTTCTTAAACAAAATAATCAGAAATTAAACCTTATTAATTCAAGATTTAAAGTAAAAAGTCCAAACACCATCATTCAAGAATTAGCCACAAGGCTAAAC
This sequence comes from Gammaproteobacteria bacterium, assembly GCA_965656035.1. Classification (GTDB taxonomy): domain Bacteria; phylum Pseudomonadota; class Gammaproteobacteria; order Magnimaribacterales; family D2472; genus SCGC-AAA076-P13. The sequence continues at coordinate 32,852 of CBFHIO010000001.1, forward strand.
AATGTAAAAAATCTGTTAAAAAAAGAAATAAAATCATCTTTAAAAAGAAATATTTTCTTAATTCAAGAGTTTGAAAAAAATCTTGAAATTCTTAACCCTTTATCAATCCTTGAAAGAGGATATGCAATTATTCAAAATAAATCTGGTAAATCAGTAAAATCAAATTCAGATGTAAAAATTGGAGAAAATTTAACTGCGAGATTGAACAAAGGTTTCTTAGATATCGAAGTTAAAAACAAGAAAGATGCCTTATAAAACTATTTATCTTTTTATATTTCTTATTTCATTAGGATTAAAAAGTGAGATAGTAGCTGATCCTGGAGAACTTGTAGCAATTAAAACTTCAGACTGTGCTGAAATAAAAAATAAAGAATTTTTATTTTTTAGTATTCAAGGTATCGAATATGCGATAGTTCCAGTGCCATTCACAAAAAATACTACAATTATTGATAGCTACTGTATTCCTATTAAGGTTAATAAAAAAGATTTTGGAGAATCAAGGATTACAATCAAGGATACTTCTAAAGTAAATCTCAGCGCAGAAGATTCTGAAAGAACATTCAAAGAATCCCAATTGATCAAAAGCGCCTTAAATACCTATACAACAAATATAAGCCCATCTCTTAATTTTATTAAGCCCGTAAACGGCGTTATTTCAAGCAAGTATGGCAAACAGAGATTCATAAACAATCAACCAAGATCTCCTCACTTAGCATTAGACATAGCAGCACCTGAAGGTACAAAAATAATTGCTCCCCTTGCAGGAAAAGTAATTCTTGTTGGTGATTTTTTCTATTCCGGACGCTATTTAATACTAGATCATGGATTCGGGTTAGTTTCTTCCTATAGTCACATGTCAAAAATTCATGTTCAAAAAAATGCCTACCTCAACCAAGGCGATATCATTGGAGAAGTTGGCTCTACTGGAAGAGTAACTGGACCACATTTACATTGGTCTGTTTATCTAGCAAATGAGAGAATTAATCCTGAATCTTTAATAGCTAAAAATTATATAGAAAAATTATTTAAGTGACGCCAAGACAGAATTTAGGTTATCTTTAGTTTGAGGCCTAAATAAAGATTTAACTAAAACACCTTCAGGGCTAATAAAAAATGTAGCTGGCACTGCTGGTGGGGTTTCAATGCCCCAAATTTCTCTAGGATGAGATATTAGAGATGGAAGTTTAAGATTAAACCTTTTAGCTACAGGAGCTAAGTCTTCAGCATCGAGCTCATCAAAATTAAATACATACACGAGCACGTCATTGTTCTCTTCAGCAAACTCAAGTAACTCAGGGAGTTCTTTTATACAGGGTGCGCACCAGTCAGCCCAATAGTTAACCACAATCCACTGCCCCTTTAGTTTTTCAAGTGAAGTATCTTTTCCATTAAAAACATCAATATCATTTTTTTGACAACCAAATAATATGAAAAGGCACAATAAAGGTATAATTTTATATCTCATAAGCGTCATAATAGGCTAAATTAACAAGATGGAAAATAAGTATTTATTAATTCTTTTTTATTCAGCTGGTGGATCTGTAAGAAATATAGCTCATGCTATAGCTGACGGCGCAGAGCAAGAAAACCTCAGCGTAAAAATAAGAACAGTACCTAAAGTATCACCAGTATCAGAACAAACTGAAAAAAACATCCCTGATAAAAATGAAATTTACTGCACAAAAGAAGATTTAATTAACTGCTCTGGTTTAGCTATTGGCTCCCCAACAAGGTTTGGCTCTATGGCCGCACCATTAAAATATTTTTTTGATACGACCGGTGATTTATGGGCTTCTAATGCTCTAGAGGATATTCCAGGAATTGCATTTACCTCAACAGGATCTATGCATGGAGGACAAGAAATAACTCAATTTAATTTACTAACATATATGCTTCATCATGGAATGATAATTTTAGGTACGCCCTACTCAGTAAAAGAATTAAGCATTACTAAATCCGGTGGCAGTCCCTATGGCCCCTCTCATGTTGAAAGTTTTAATGAATCTAACAACCTAACTCCAGAAGAGTATGAGATAGCAAAACAAACAGGTAGAAGGATTGCAAGGTTTATTAATAAACTAAATGTTAGTTAATAAAAATCTTAAAATATTGGTAAATCTGTTATGCGGCTTATTGGTATTGTTAAAGTTTTTATCTTACCTTAATGGAAATATCGAATTTTATTTTTTTATATTTTGGTCAACTCCTATTATTAGTTTTTTATTTTTTTTAAATAAACTTTCTATTAAATCTTTTCAAAGCTTTAGTTTCATTCTCTTAATATATTTTCTGTCCTCTTCTTTAAGAGTTTTTGGTATCAAGCCAATGATTTATGATCTCTTAGAAATTATAACCATAGTTATTTTATTTATTGTTTGTATAATGGCTCCTAAATTAATTAGAAAAAATATGTAAAGTTTACTTTACATTAATTATATGCTGAATTATCATCTCAGCAAACATTTGGAGATTTATATATGTCAGATAATCAGTCAATTTGGTCAAAAGCAGATAGCTTTCTAACTAAAACTAGAAAAATAATTGTTAACTCACTTACTGCTTTGGTTCTTGTTCTCATTACCATCTCTATACTTGGAGGAGTTGGATCTTTGTTCGATAAACCAGAAAAAGTTGATACTAAAGATAAGGTTTTGTGGTTTAAGCCAATTGGTGTGGTTGTTGACTCTGAGGTCAACGGATCAGGTAGCTTGGATATTGAAAGTATAATTTCAAGCGGCGGTGACCAGGTTGAACAACATGAACTTCAAGATTTGCTTGATGTACTTAATCATGCAGCAACTGATGAGAGCCTTGCGGCTGTATACGTAAATGTCTCTGAACTTGGAATGTACTGGTCTTCAGCTTTTAAGATTGCCGAGGCAGTTAAAAATATTAGAGATAATGACAAAAGAGTTATTGCCTATGCCGAAAATTATACAAATGCATCATATCTTATTAGCTCTCAGGCAAACGAAGTATTGATAAATGAATATGGACAAGTTTCTGCCTTTGGTCTTACAAGAAAAAGAGAGTATTACAAAGACCTATATAAGAACTTAAAAATTAATTACAACGTTTTTACAGCCGGTGATTTCAAATCAGGTCCTGAGCCATATACAAGAGATTCAATGTCTGAAAACGACAAACTCGCCTGGAATGAATTTGCAGATCCAATGTGGAAAAAAATGACTAACATGATGGAAGCTGCAAGAAATCTACCTGATGGTACTTTACAGAATTATGGTGATAATGCTTGGGAAATGATGACTGATAATCCTGAGGCTGCGGAGGTTGCTTTAAAGCTTGGTCTTGTAGATATGGTTGTAACAAGAGAAGAAATAAGGTTGTGGATGTATGAACAATTTCCGAATAGTGATGAAGATAAATATTCATTCCCTGAAAGTGTATCTATATACGACTATCTATCATTAATCGAAGATAAGAATGAAACAATTGATAGCCGTAATAAAATTGCTATCATAAATGTTGAAGGTGCTATCACAACTGGTGAGACAGCATATGGTATTGCAGGCTCAGACACTATTGTAGATAACATTCAGGAAGCCACAAAAGATGATTCTATAAAAGCTCTAGTTCTAAGAGTTAATAGTCCAGGTGGAGGAGTTTGGGCTAGTGAATTAATAACAAATGCCTTAAATGAATTCAAAGATACAGGAAGACCTATTGTTTCCTCAATGGGAGATATTGCTGCCTCAGGTGGAGTATGGGTTACTACAAGCTCCGATGAAATTTTTGCAGAAGAAAACACATTAACTGGATCAATTGGAGTATATGGTATTGTGCCAACATTAGATGGGATTTATGACTGGGCCGGTATAAAAGTCGATGGTACAAGCTCTACAAAATCAGCTGAGTGGGACGAAAGACAAGCAATGCCGGATTATGTTAAAAACGCCATACAGGCTAGTATTGAAAATACATACAAAAAATTTGTGTCAAAGGTTGCTGACAACAGAGGCATGGACTATGAAGAAGTTTTACCAATAGCTGGAGGAAGAATTTGGGCAGGATATAAAGCCCTAGAGCTTGGTTTGGTTGATAAAATTGGAGGCCTGGATGAAGCAGTAAAATCAGCCGCAGAAAGAGCTGAGCTTGAAGACTATGTAATTAAAAGCTATAAAAAGCCAATGGATCCATTTGAGGTTTTCTTAGATAAGTTACTCGATAACATTAAAATAAATATTAATATTGATCCTAGACTTAAATTAATCAATAAGAGTCTTAAAAAACACCAGAAATTATTAGAGTCTGAAAATAAAAATATTCTTCTTTATTGCTTTGAGTGCGAAGTTAAATAACTTCTTTTATTAAAGGTATTGTAATTTTTCTTTTCATTTCCATTGAGAGCTGATCTAGGCTCTCAAGGATATGAACTAAATTGGTAATGTTTCTTTTAGAATAAGTAACAAGATACTTTGCCTCTTTGTCACCTAAATTTATTGATGTTAACTTTGAAATATGCATTAGTGCATCAATGATATCTTTATCATCAATTGGAAAAAGCTCGAAGCTTTGTATCTTTCTAATTCTTGACTCTAAATCAGGCAAAGTAAAATTTAATGAATTTAAATCTTTGGATGATGTCAGAATTAATCTGCATCCGGATATAAGTGATTTGTTAATTAAATTAAATATTGCTTTTTCCCATTCGATTTCTGTAATTATCTCTTCAATACCATCTAGGCATATTAGATCGATATCTTCCAATGCTTCAAAAATATCAACACCATAATCCAAAGCCTTTTTGAGAGGAATGTATACAGATGATTTCTTATTTAAATTATACAAATTACACATTGCTTGAAGAAGAAAAGTTTTTCCAGATTCTTTCGTGCCGTATATATATAGATCATCCAAAAAATTACTATCTTTTAAAAGAGAGATGAGATGAGAGTTCTGATCACTTATATAAAACCTATCTAATGTAGATCTATTAAACTTATTCCATGGGAAAGTAAGTTGCTTGGGTTTATTCATTGTGATAACTATTAATATCTAAAAACCAATTTCGTGCATATACAATTAAGCTCGATAAAGTAACTATTAGAATAAATACATCTAATAGAATTAGCGAAAGGTTAACATCAAAAATTTGAAAAAATAATATAACTACTATATAGGAAATTTGAAGACCGGTAGTAACCTTTCCAAGAATATTAGGTAATGGTGCTTCTGAGTCCATCAGAGTCATATGCAAAGCCGCGCCTAATAAAATAACAATATCTCTACCAATAAAAATAACAAAAATATACAAAGGAATATATGAATTTAGCCATAAAATAAAAATAGTGCCTGATAAAAGAAGCTTATCGGCTATTGGATCTAAAAGCGTACCAAGGTATGTTTGCCATTTCATTTTTCTTGCAAGAAAACCATCAAGAGCATCTGTTATAGATGCTAATAAAAAATAGCCAAGACTAACGATAAAATTTCCAATAAAAATATTATATAAAATAGGATAAACAAGCCCAATTCTTAAAATGGATAATAGGTTTGGGATAAAAATAAAATACTTGCTCATTTTATAAATATTAAATCTAAAATGTTGTCATCGCTATCTTGAGCTAGCTCAAAAAAAGTACTGGTTTCAATAGTATTTTTGAAAGTATTAATATCACCCATTACACTGATTTGATAGGTGATGCTGTTATTATTAAATTTTAAAATTTGCATGTTTGAAATAGCAATAAATTTAGATAATTTCTCTTTTAACATTTCATATTCTTTAAAAGAATTTATACCTTGGATTTTCAGTTGGAGCAATACAGTCTTTGAGGTATCGATTATTAAATTTTGATACATTGATTCAATCTTAGCCTCAACATGATCAATGAAAATTTTCCTGATCTCCTCTAAATATGTGTCTGATTTAATTTCTGTGTCAATATCACCAGATATTAACCATCTATTAAGACCCAAGTTTGTATATTTGATTTCAACGAGTTCATCGAAATTATATTTTGAAATTAAATATGTTTTAGGTGAAGATAAAATATTGGTATTAGACAAAAATTGATTGTCTGCAAGATCTAATAAAGGCAACTCTAAAAATAAACCTCTTTCATTTGATATTTCAACCAAGGTTTCTTTAATTAGATTGCCTATTTCACTATCCGAATCCTCTGAAATGTAATATGGAGCCCTAGATCCCGACTCTACATTAATTAAAAAAAATATTACAGGTCTTGAATAGTCTATAATTGGAATGAAAAGGTCTTTAAACTTGTTTATGATTAATTCTTGATCAAAATTAACTTCTAAATAACTACTCGAATTAATGTTTTTAATGGAATAACTTTCTATAAAATCTTTTCTTGATGATCCTGAATTTATTATTTTCCATATATTTGATGGAGATTTAGAACCGCTAATTCTAAAAACTAAATTATTAAATGATTTGTTAATTGAAGACTCTATCTTACTAGAGTTTTCTATGGGCACATATATTGTAAAAAGTTCTTCAAACTCCTTCCCAAAGGAGGAATTAGAAAAGATAATGAGTAACACTATTAAATGATTAATAAAATTTTTATGCATTTGATTCACACTAAGTATTCTAAATGACAAAAGAAATTATAGAAAATGATCCATACAAATCAGCTGGAGTTGATATTGATGCCGGCAATGATTTAGTTAATAAAATTAAGGACGACGTGGCCTCCTCTCACAACAAAAATGTTCTTGGTCATGTTGGTGGTTTTGCTGGTATGTATGAGTTGAATAAAAACTTTAATGAGCCAGTAATAGTTGCTTGCACAGATGGGGTTGGAACAAAAGTTTCTCTAGCACAAGACTTTAATCAAATAGACAGCATTGGACAGGATCTTGTTGCAATGTGCGTCAATGATCTTATAGTGTGTGGTGCTAAACCGCTTTTTTTCTTAGACTACTTTGCTTCATCAAAGCTTGAAGTAGATATAGCATCAAGAATTGTAAAAAGTATTGCTGACGCATGTAAAGCTTCTAAATGTGCCTTGCTCGGAGGTGAAACTGCTGAGATGCCAGGTCATTATGTTGGTAAAAATTTTGATCTTGCAGGCTTTTCAGTTGGTTGTGTCGAAAAAAATGAAATCATTACTGGTAATAATATCTGTGAAGGTAATATTTTAATTGGTATTGAATCGTCTGGTCCACATTCAAACGGGTTCTCTCTTATAAGAAAGATAATTAAAGATTCAGAGATTAACGGAGATGAGCTAAATAAAATTGCTGATTTAGTATTAAAGCCAACTCATTTATATCCTAATCTAATTTTAGAAATAATTAAGAAATTTGAAATTAATGGCATGGCCCATATTACAGGCGGAGGTTTGACTGAAAATATACCAAGATCATTACCACAAAATTTAGCTGCAGAAATAATTATAGATTCATGGGAGTTACCAGAAATTTTTAAGTGGCTCCAAAAAAATGGCGACATTTCTGAGAATGACATGCTAAGGATTTTTAATTGCGGAATTGGAATGGTGCTAATGGTAAACGAAAGTGATTCAGATAATATTAAATCAGAAATAAATGGCAATGGTTTTGATTGTTTTGATATTGGTAGGGTTATAAAAAAAGAGGGAGAGTCTGTAATCTACTCTTAATAAATGAAAAAAATTACTGTCTTAATTTCTGGGAGTGGTTCTAATCTCCAGGCTATTATTGATAGCTGTAAATCAAAACGCATTGATGCAGAGGTTCAGTGTGTTGTTTCAAACAATCCAAATGCTTATGGTATTGAAAGAGCTAAATCTGCTGGGATTAAAACTATAGTTCTTGATCATAAAAATTATAAATCAAGAGATTTATTTGATGCTGATCTTTATGACATTCTAATAAAACAAAAGGCGGATTTAATTGTAATGGCAGGTTTTATGAGAATTCTTACTCCAAAAATAACTGAAAACTTTTATGGCAAAATTATAAATATTCATCCATCTCTGCTACCAAAATATCCTGGACTTGATACTCATCAACAAGTTATAAACAATAAAGATCTTATTCATGGAGTCTCAATACATTATGTCTCAAGCGAATTAGACAAAGGTCCATTAATAGCACAAGGAGAAATCAAAACTTTAGGTGATGATATTGATAATTTAATTGAAAGAATTCATAAGCTTGAACATAAACTATATCCTGAAATTATTGCATTGATTTGTAATAATCATATAAGTCTTGATTCCAATGGAGTTATATTTAAAAATCTACCCTTAAAAAATGAGTACATATATAAAAAATACAATATTTAAAATAACTTTAATGTTAGGTTTTACTATAAATCTAAGTTCCTCCGTTATTCCAGAATATAAGGCCAAATATAAGTTTGAGCGAGATGACTTTTCAATTACTGGAATAAGAGAATTAAAATCAATCAATGATCAGGATTTAGCTCTGTCATTTAATGCAAAAACGATGTTAGTTGTTTCTATGAATTTTGAATCAATTTTTGAAATCGAGAATTCAAAAATAATTACTAAAAGTTATGGAGTTAAAATAAGACCTAAGTCTGTTAATAGAGATCAGAATATTTTTTTTAACTATGAAGCTATGGAAATAGAATCTACTGGTAGAGATTCATGGAAAGCACCTCTAAATAAAAATACCTTCTCATCAGATCCACTTAATGCTCAAATACAGATCAGACTAAATTTGATTAATGGAATGAAAGAGTTTTATATAAATTTAGTTGATATGGAGACGGGCGAGATTCATCAAAACTTTTATGAGCTTGATGGGGAGGAAATTTGTAAGCTACAAGAAAGAAAGTATGATTGTGTTCTTCTTAAAAGATATAGAGAATCAGACAACAGAAGTACAACTTATTACTTAATTCCAGATCTTAAATATATGTTTTTTAAAGTAATCGACAGTAGCCCAGATGAATATCAAAAACTTGAGTTGGAAGAGTTGTTAAGTTTTGGGTAATGTGACTCCTGTTTGACCCTGATATTTTCCTCCTCTATCTTTATAGCTAACTTTGCACTCTTCATCCGATTCAAAAAATAACATCTGAGCAACACCTTCTCCAGCATAAATCTTGGCTGGCAGGTTTGTTGTATTTGAAAATTCTAAGGTAACATGCCCCTCCCATTCTGGTTCAAGCGGAGTAACATTTACAATAATGCCACATCTTGCGTAAGTTGATTTCCCAAGACAAACTGTCAGTACATTTCTAGGAATTTTAAAATACTCTACTGTCCTTGCTAGTGCAAAAGAATTTGGTGGTATAACACATATATCTGACTCGATATCAACAAAGCTTTTTTCATCAAACGATTTAGGATCTACTACTGCAGAATGAATGTTTGTAAAAACTTTAAATTCATTTGAGCATCTAACGTCATATCCGTAGCTAGATACGCCGTATGAAATTAATTTATTACCCTCTTTGTCAAGCCTTACTTGGTTCTCAGAAAAAGGCTCTATCATTGACTGAGTCTTTGACATCTCTGTTATCCATTTATCTGATTTAATCGACATTTATTTCAGTTCTCCCTTGAATAGCTCTTGCGATAGTATTTCCATCGACATATTCTAATTCACCGCCGATAGGAATCCCATATGAAATGCGTGATACTTTTATCTCGCTGATATGGTCTTTTATATAAATAGCAGTAGCATCACCCTCAACTGTTGAGCTTGTGGCTAATATAACTTCTTTTATGTTTTCAATTTTAATTAATTTTAAGAAATCATTTATACCCAAATCATCCGGGCTAATGCCCTCAATTGGTGACAATCTTCCCAGTAAAACAAAATATCGCCCCTTAAATCCACCAGTTGATTCTATTGCTAGGACATCAGAGGGACTTTCAACCACGCAAATACTGCTCATGTCTCTGCTATTATCTGAACATACTTTGCATAGATCATTTGAAGTAAGCATTCTACATTTCGAACATCTAGCAATTTCCTCGACTGCTCTCTCTAATGTTTTAGCCAAAATACTAGCCCCATCTTTATTTTTATCTAATAAGTATAAGGCCATTCTCTGAGCAGATTTTTTTCCCACACCAGGTAAAATTGTTAAGGAATTTATTAAATCATTTAGAAGATCCTGATGCATGCTAATTCACTGGTTTAATAGAATTATCTTTAATACTGGCATTATGTTTATCTAAAAATTTTTGTATTGATGGATCAGATAAAATATTTTTTTCTGCTGCAGACTGTTTATCAGCCTCAACCTTCTTCATGTGACTTAGTGGTGAATCATTAATAGCACCATTCTTTATTTCAACAACTATATCAAATCCAAAATATGAATTTAATACAGCTTGAAACTCATTAGAAACATTCTCAGGGATGAAATTTTCATCACCTGTACCAGCTAATGTTAAAAGAGTTTCTTTAAATGATACAAATGAAAGGTTTCCATAATAATTCCTTGCAAAAGGACTTAGAGATAATAAGTCGAATAATTTAATCCAATCGTCATTAGTATTTAAATTTTTTTTTGTAGTTATATTAGGCTCTTTAGACTTTTTAATATTTGAATCATTGTTTATGTTTGCAGTTTCATTGTTATGAGGTTTTTTTAAATTTTTTTTTTCTATTTCTATCTTGTCGTGCGTGTTATCAATTTTATGTATAGGGTTAAAAGCTAACATTCTTAAAATACATACCTCCAATGCCTCTTTTGGACTCGGGTGAGCACTAAATTTAGAATATGAGTTAACTGCAATCTCATAAAGAAGCTGACAAAACTCCTCATCAATGTCGGATGCCAAATTTTGAATATCTATATCTGTTGAATTTTCTAAAACTTTTTCTAAAGATACTTTATGTAAAATTGAAATAATGCTTTTAAGAATTGCATCATATTCTGGGGACAGTTCTTCAATTTTTGTTAAAGTTTCATAAGCAGCAGAACCATCTCCATTAATGATAGAGTTGATCATTTCCACTAATAGTGAATTGTCAATTGTTCCAAGCAACTCTCTAACGTTAGATGATTTAAGAGAGCCGCTACCGTGGGCGATTGCCTGATCTAATATAGTTAGAGCATCTCTTACTGAACCAGAAGCAGCATCTGATATCAATTCAATACTTTCTTGATCAAAATTAATATCCTCTAATTTTAAAATTTTTTGTAAATGATTTGATAGAACATTTCCACTAACTGTTTTTAAGTTTAGTTGCAAACATCTTGATTGAACTGTTTTTGGGAGTTTTTCAGGGTTTGTTGTAGCCAATATGAAGACTACGTGTTTTGGTGGTTCTTCAAGATTTTTTAATAGTGCATTAAAACTTTCCGTAGTAAGCATGTGAGCCTCATCTAGTAAATACACTTTATATCTTCCGGTAGCTGGCGATTGTGGGACGGTTTGTAGCAAATCTTTCATTGCATCTATGCCCCTTTGAGATGCAGCATCTTGTTCGAAGAAGTCTAATGCTCTTCCTAGTTTAATTTCTTCGCAATTTATGCATTTATTGCATGGAACGGCTACTGGTTTATCAGATGAAGAACAGTTAAGACATTTTGCAAGGATTCTACCAAGAGTAGTCTTTCCAACACCCCTGGTACCAGAAAAAATAAAAGCTTGATGCACTCTGTCTTGAAGAATACTATTTGAGAGAGCTTGAATAACATGGTCTTGACCAACAACCTCTTCAAAGCTTGATGGTCTATATTTTCTGGCTAAAACCTCGTATGACATAACAATAAATCATAACATGAGCTATGTAAAAACTGAGTCAATTTCTTCAAAACTAAAGCCTCTATTTTGCAAAAAAGCCTTTTGCTTATTTTGTTCTTTGTAATCTTTATGTATGCCTGTTTTATACTTTTTATTAAAAGCTTTTAGAGCTTCATTTTTCCAACCACCTTCAGCATCAATTGCTTCGGTTGCAATGCTTTCATCAACGCCCCTAGAAATTAGTTCATAGAGAATTTTTTTTGGGCCAAACCCTTTTCTCTTTCTAGCTATAACATATGCTTCGCAATAACGATGGTCGTTTACGAGATTTCTTTTTAATAGACTATCTACTACAGATTCAATAAGCTCAGGTACATCAAATTTTTTTAATAGCTTATCAGTCAACTCTTTTTTAGAATGTTCTCTTCTAGATAAAATATCTAATGCTTTGTTATAAATAACCTTATAAGCATCATCATTCATTTATTCAAAAGGAACTACCCTTGATTTGCCATTCCTTTTAATAATTCTTACACGTTGATTTTTTGAATAGCTATAAGAACTTATTTCCTGAATAATAGATATTAGTCTTCCTGCATCAGTCTCAATCAGTAACTCAACACCATCTTTCTTTGTAAGATTTGATCCAATTTCTGATCCAATTGCAGATCCAGCAAGCCCACCAATTAAAGATGCTATATCAGATTCTGTCTCTGAGTCGGTCACATTTTTTCCTGCAACTCCTCCAATAAGAGCTCCAGCGACTGCACCAGCCTCTCTATCACCCTCGATAGTAACAGGTGTTATATCCACAATCGTTCCAAGGACAACGTATTGCTGTTTTTGTGCATCTGAGCGTGACACTACATCAGGTGTATAGGAAACATTAATACAACCGACAACACTAAATATTAAAAAAGATATTGCAATATTTTTATTCATCTATTTACTCCTGTGATAGTTTGAAATAATTTAATAAATCTTCTGTAATAACGTAAAAAATTCTACCTTTGTTAAAACCTGAGAGAAGTTTGACTTTATAAACCTTTTCATTATATTCAGATTCGACTATTTGGATGATATCACCTTTGCTTAGCCTTTCAATATCTCGCGAATCAACAATAGAAAAAGTATTCCAATCTCCAAACTCTCTTGCATAATATGTGTGGTAGGCATCGCTTGGCATATAATATAGAACTTTACTATCAGCTGATAGTCGATTGCTTCTAGACTCTAGCACCCAATTATCACCTTTATTTATTATATTTTCGATGTTTGCTGAAACATCTGATATACATATAAAGACTAAAAAAATACTTAATTTATTCATAGTTATAGTGACAATATACACTTATTAAAGTTCTGTGCAATTGAAAAAAAATAGCATAAAAATTATTGAAAAATTTAATAACAGTCATATATAAACTGTGAAGGAGATGCCATATGGGTCTCCAAATTTTAACTAGCATGCCTTAGGGATGCAATAATTTTAGTCGCTAAAAGGAGGACTATTATGATACTTAATTTTACAGATCCATTTTTTACAACACGTGTATTGGGATTTGAACCATTATTTGATAGATTGCAAAGACTTTCTGAGTCATCTGAGAGATCTTCAAGCTATCCACCATATAATATCAGAAAAGATGGTAACCATTTTGCAATAGAAATTGCAGTGGCGGGTCTTTCAAAAGAAGATATTAATATTGAGCTAGCTGATGGAGTTTTATCAGTGAGTTATGAAGGTCCAGGTACCGAAGTTGTAAATGACAACAACGAGGTGGTATATCAAGGAATTGCTCAAAGAGCCTTTAGACAACAATTTACTCTTTCAAATGATGTTGTTGTTCAAGGGGCTGATCTAATTAATGGTTTACTAACTATTAACTTGGAAAAAATAATTCCTGATGAAAAAAAACCTAGAACTATTGAAATTAAAACTCCCAAAAGAATTTTAGGATAATAGATTTTATTTCAATAATGGGGTGCTTGAAGCACCCCTATTTTTATTGGTTTAAGCTAATATAACTAAATGAATACCATAAAATACTTTATATCTTTATTAATTTTTTCAAGCTTTAGCTTTGGTAATCCGGTTGAAACAGGCCATGCCAGCGTTTCCATAGTTAAATTTGATACCGCTTCGTCAAAAAAAAATGAATTATTCATTGGTATTAAAATGGACATGCAAGAAAATTGGCACACCTATTGGAAAAATCCAGGTGATTCAGGTGGGCCAATAGAAGTTATATGGAATCTTCCTGAAAATGTAACTATTGAAGGGCCCTTTTGGCCAACACCGCAATTACTTCCATATCCACCACTCATGACATATGGGTATAAAAACTTTGTAATTTTCCCTTTTAAAGTCTCATTCAAAGATGCTGATAATTTAACTTTCATTGGTGCTGATATTAATTTTCTAATTTGTGATGATGTTTGCGTTCCTGAAAAAGCTAGTATTAATTCAACTTTTGGTGCACTTAAACAAAGTGAAAGATTCGAAGAGTGGCTACTGAAAGTACCTAATATTACTTTACCCACTCTAAGCAGTTTTACAAAAAAATTCCTTGAAATTAGGTTTTCATATAACAATAAAATAACAGATATTTACTTTTATCCAGACAACCAGAATATGATCTTACATTCTGGCAAACAACTACTTATCAAAGAGGAAAATAATTGGCTTTTAAAAATACCATTACAGTCTGAAGGGTTAAGGGTATCTTCAATAGAGGGACTGATTAAAATAAATGATGATTCTTACGATATTCAGTCAAATGTTACAAAAAGTGAGGATGCAAACTTAAATATATCTGTTCTTCAGGCAATTATTTTTGCATTCATTGGCGGCATTATATTAAATTTAATGCCTTGTGTTTTTCCAATCATTTCTTTAAAAATACTTAGCTTTATCTCGATGGGAGGCAGTTCTAAAAATAAAATAAGAACACATTCTCTTATTTTTTGTCTCGGAGTCATTCTCTCTTTCTTAATTATAGCTCTCACCTTGCTGATGCTTAAAGCTGCAGGCGTTTCAGCTGGATGGGGATTCCAACTTCAATCACCCTTAGTTGTTGGAGCTCTCTGTATATTAATGTTTATTATAGGACTAGTTTTGATAATGAATATAGATATAGGAACTTCAATGACAAAACTTGGCAGGGTTGGTATGAATAAAACTAGTTACTCTAGTTCTTTTCTTACAGGTATTTTGGCTGTTGTTGTCGCTTCACCATGCACTGCCCCGTTTATGGGTGCTGCAATTGGCTATGCTCTAATTCAACCCTCATATATTACATTGCCTATATTTCTATCACTTGGTTTAGGCTTTGCTTTTCCATACCTTGTTCTTTCATATAAACCCGAGCTTGTGGAATCTCTCCCAAGTTCTGGAACATGGATGGTTAAACTTAAAGAATTTTTTGCATTCCCAATGTTTGCAACTGCGCTTTGGTTACTTTGGGTGTTTAGCTTTCAATCCTCAAGTGATGCACTTATTCAACTTTTGATAACTCTTTTGCTAATAAGCATGCTCATATGGTTGATTTCAAATATTTCAAAAAAAACTATAAGAACGATTATATTATTGATTCTTGGTTCATTAATTTTAGTTCAACTTAAAAATCTGACTAATGTAGAGATTGCATCAAACAACAATCTAGAAAATAAAGATGCAACAATTTGGACTAAAGATATAGAAAATATACTCCAATCAAAAAATACTGCTTATTTCATCAATTATACTGCTGCTTGGTGTATTACTTGCCAAGCTAACGATAAAATTGCCCTATCTAGACCAAAAGTGAAAAAATTTATTGCTGAAAATAATATCGAATATATTGTTGCTGACTGGACAAATAAAAATAAAGATATACTCGATGCTTTAAACATTTACGGAAGAAGTGGCGTTCCTCTTTATGTTTATTGGAAGCCTGGAATGAAAAAACCTGAAATACTTCCTGCTATTCTTTCTGAGAAAATTGTTTTAGATGCTCTTAGGTAATAAAAAATTTAGCAAGATTATTTTATAAATCTATAGAAAACTTACTATAATAATAAGTATTGCAAATCTATTAAGACAATATTATGAATGCTAGCCCTTTTGTATTATTTGGAAACATACATATTATTACAATGCTTGTAATTTTATCTGTATCGATCTTATTGCCATTAATTTATAAAAATAAATCTGAAGCACAAAATTCTGTAATGACAAAAGTGATTGCCTATATAATCATAGCTCATGTTGTTATCTCACCTTATAAAGATTTGTTTCTTCTTCAAAACCCATATAATTGGCGTGAAGTACTACCATTTCATATGTGTGATCTTTCTGAGATTTTTATTGCATGGTTTCTCTTAGGAGGCCCAAAAATTTTATACAAATGTGCATTTTTTTGGGGTATAGGTGGTGCCACTATGGCTATTATTACACCAGATATTTCTTATCATGATTTAGATTATGCGTTTTTTATGATAGGTCATGGAATGATTGTTTTAGGAATAATGTATGCAACTATTGCGCTTGGCAATCGACCTTATGCAACTGATATATTGACTGTTTCATTAATTACAGCATGTATATTATTGCCAATAACTTATATTATTAATCTATTGTTAGGCGAGCCAGCTAATTTCTGGTATTTAATGGCAAAACCAGAAGGTGCAAGTTTAATGGATGCTTTTCCTGAACCGCCATATCATATACTAGTATTGATGCCTCTTGCTATTGCGACGTTTTTTATAATATATGCACCCTATTTTATTAAAGATAGATTGCAAAAATAATCACTACTTTGCTATATGCATGCAAATGCGATATAAAATAAGATAAATTAATCTCAAATTAACTATGGAAAATTTTATTGAGCTTCTCTCAGATGTATGGAATAGAGGTTTCTTAGGCATTAATCTAGGAGCAATAATTTCATCTTTAGTGGTATTGTTAATAGCTTTACTATTTAGAGGGTTTATTATCTCAGTAATAATAAACTCATTGAGCCGGCTTGCTGAAAAAACTGAATCCAGGATTGATGATGAGATACTTAATGCATTAAAAAAACCAATTGGTTTAATCCCAGTTACAATAGCTCTGTATTTATGCACATTGATACTACCTATTTCAGGCCTGGTTGGTGACATCGCTACAAATATAGTTAAAGCTTTTGTTATATTTACTATATTTACTGCTTTATCTAATAGTGTAAAGCCGATATTTGAGGCACTGTCTACAAGCTCTTGGCTTACGGCTTCTATGCAAATGTGGCTTGAAAGGGCCTCAAGGTTTATAGTCTGGGTAATTGGTGTGGCAATCATTTTAGATATTTTTGGTATCCAAATTGGTCCATTGGTTGCAGGACTTGGTCTCTTTTCAGTTGCTGTAGCTCTTGGGGCACAAGATTTTTTTAAGAACTTGATTGCTGGCATTTTGGTTATTGGAGAGCATAGATTTCAGCCTGGAGATAGAATTGAGGTTGAAGGCCAATTACATGGCATAGTTGAAACAATTGGCTTTAGATCAACTGTAATCAGAACTTTTGATACAGCTCCAATGACAATCCCTAATAAGGACCTTTCTGACGTAAAGCTAATTAACCATGGCGATATGATTAATAGAAGAATTAATTGGAAGATTAATCTTGTCTACTCAACTTCAATCGAACAACTTGAAGGAATAAGATCAGATATAAAAAATCATATTAATGAAAGTGAAGATTTTGTTAATGATACTGAAATTGAGCATGTAGTCAGGGTCGTCGAACTAGGGTCAAGCTCCATAGATATTATGATAGTCGCTTATTGTGAGCCTGTTGGTTTTGCAGAATTCAATCTTATTAAAGAGAATTTAATTTTTAACATAATGAAAATAGTAAAAGCACATGGATCTGAGTTTGCTTACCCATCATCTTCTATCTATGTTGAAAGCATGCCTAATTAAAAAAATAATTACATAAAATGAGTGATCAATATCTACTCTCAATCACCATTATTGGTCTCTTATGTATGTTCATATGGAGTAAATTTAGATACGATGCTCTTGCCATTGGTGCTCTTGTAATACTTATAGTCTCAGGAGTAATCCCAGCCAACCAAGCCTTTGATGGATTTGCTCACCCTGCTGTTATAACTGTAGCCTTGGTTTTGATAATCAGCCAGGGATTAAAAAATTCTGGCCTAGCTGGGTTGGTTGGAAAATTGATAGGAGGTAAATCATTTACTAAATTTCAATTCTTAATTAGCCTTCTTTTTATTGCTGCTATTTTGTCTTCCTTTATCAATAATATAGGGGCGCTAGCAATCCTTTTGCCCATCACTTTAAATATTTGTCAAAAAATGAATTGGCATCCATCTAGGTTTCTAATGCCTTTAGCTTTTGCATGTATTTTAGGAGGTATGAATACAACAATCGGTACACCACCTAATATTATTATTTCAGAATATAAATCAACTATATCTGATTCAGGGTTTAATTTTTTTGACTTTTCATATGTTGGGCTTGTTATAACTTTCTTGAGTATTTTTTTTATAGCTCTGATTGGCAATAAGTTTATTCATCTCAGAGACGATTCTACTGCAGGCTCCTCATTAATTGATTTAAAGGGATATTTATTTGAAGTAGAAGTCAATGAAAAAAGCTCTGCTATTGGAATGACATTATCAGCATTTAAAAAAGAGGCTGGAGAAGATACTGAGGTGCTTGGAATAGTTAATGATAATGGTGGAGTTAAAAAAGTAAAAAATAATTTAAGGATTAAAGCTGGTCAAATTTTAGTTATTAAGACGCCTCCTGATGATATTTCTTCAATATTAAGTGTATTTGATTTTTCTATTCCAAAAGAACTTCACTCTTTTGACGATGATGATTTAGAAGAGATAGAGGCAATGATTACCCCAGGTTCAAGGCTTATTGGGAGAAAATATGACTTCTTCTTAAAATTAGCCTATGAAGAATTAAATCTTTTAGGTCTTTGGAGAAAAGGTTCTAGATATAGAACAAGATTAACAAGAGAAACTTTTAAAGCTGGTGATGTTTTATTGTTAGGGGTCAGAGATCTTGATGAAGAAGATGTTACTAATAAAATTAAACACCTTGGTTTAATGCCATTGATGCAAAGAGAACTTCAGACAATTCCAAGTAGAAGCCGGCTTTTAAAAGGAATTATATTTTTTTTAATATCTATAATTTTAGTAACTTTTAACATACTGCCAACTGCAGCTGCCTTCTTATTATGCGTGCTTGGTTTTGCAAGAATAAGAATCATTGATAGTAATTTTTATAGGGAGGTAGATTGGCCGATTATTATAATGCTTGCTGCAATGATTCCGATTGGAACCGCTCTAGAAACTACAGGATTAAGTAACGTTATATCACAAAACATATCTAGTATTGCAGCAGATATGAGTCTATTTTGGTTACTCTTTTTGATATTGATAATCACCATGGCTATAACAGATATTATTAATAACGCTGCGACGGCAGTCATTATGGCTCCGATATCGGCAGGTATTGGTATGCAACTAGGATATGATGTGGAGCCATTTTTAATGGTAGTTGCGGTAGGTGCAAGTTGTGCTTTTCTAACACCAATTGGCCATCAATGTAACACAGTCGTCATGGGTCCAGGCAATTATAAGTTTACAGATTATTGGAGGCTTGGCTTGCCTTTAGATATTTTAATTATTGCTGTATCCATTCCAATGATTTTATTTGTTTGGACATAATTAAATGGAAGATCATTTTAAGAGGCCTAATAAATTGACAGGTATGCCATATGAGCTTGGTTTTAAAGATGAGGACGGTAAATACTTTATAAAATATCTTAACAAACAGGGAAATGATGGTTATTACTATGAAGAATGGGCAAAGAATAAAGAAGCTTACCTAAAAAAAATTTTTAAAAGCCAACCCAACAAATGATATTAATGACAATCACAACTTAAATTTTCAATTGCATCAATAAAATCCTCGTACCTAACATAAAATTCTTTTGATTCACCTTCTAAATCTGTAATAGGAGTTATGACATTAGATCCGGATTCGATAATACCCTTCTCAATCATGGTCCTGCCTATTTTTACTGCATTATCAACACCGGCCCATTTTAAAAATTTCATAGGACCCCATTTTTGAATATCGCCATTATCTTGTTGATTGTATTTTGTGATCCTGGTAACAATTATATCGTTTTCTCTATCAACAAAAGTGTATTGGCCAAACTTTCCGCTGGTATTAAAAATTTTAAATTGATCTTCATATGCTGATACCCACCAATGTAAAGAATAGCCTCTATTCAACCTAGTGAATCTTTTAGGGGTTGTATCCCAGACAACCTTAAAAGTTTCGTCAACAAAACTTTTTGATATGATTTGATCATTATTCCATTGGCCACTCCTTCCAAATAGAAGACCAAATTTAGAATAATCTCTAGCAGACATATCTACACAACAATATGTCAGCACATTACCTTTTTCATCCTTCCATAGCTTGTAACTAGTAATTTGGAGTGGTTTTAAAATCCTTTCTTCAAAAAGAATATCAGCCTTCTTGCCAGTTGCTTGAAATAAAATATCTCCAATTATCATAGAGTTAACGTTATTGTATTCAAACTTTAATCCTGCTTCTTTTTCAACACCTACTTTTCTTGCATAAGCTAGATGATCATCTAGGAAAAACATTTTTTCATGTTCGTGGCTAGGAAAATTAAGGCCGCTAGACATGTCCAATAAATCTCTTATCGTAATGTTCGATCTCTCATCATTGAAATAGTCTAGATACTTTCCAACTCTATCATCCAAACTTCCAATCTCACCTCTATCAATAGAAATGCCAATCAAAGCAGCATAATAACTTTTTGCCATTGACCATGATGTTCCATGCGAATTTTCATCGAAACCAGATGCATATTTTTCCCCAATTATCTTTCCATTTTTGATTACCACAAGTCCAAGAGTTGACTTGTCAGTAAATGCGATCTCTATTAAATCATCTACGTTTTTAGATTTAATATTCTGACTTTCAGGAGAAACAGAATCCCACGATGAGCCTGGATAATATAAATCAGATGAATGGCTGAAAGTAGGTAATGTTATAAATACTATTAAACATATATGTGAAAAGATTTTATTTTTCATTATTAAAAATACCCCAGACATATGATGATATATACAACTTGACGATTTTCAATACAATATCTAAAAATTAGTCATCATTTATATTGATAACATATTATAAATATATATAATAGTGTTGATTTGTCGATACTTAGGAGAACATATTGAATTCACAAGTAAGAAATGCAACACCTGAAGAGGCGGTAGAATGGAGCAAAAACGATTATTTTCTTAGCATGAAGTTTGATCCATTGGTACTATTTGTTGTTATACCGGCAATAGTTCAGATTGTAGTTCTTGCTTTTATGTTAGTTTCAATGAGTATTACTGGCATTTTTTTTGAATAAAATATTAAAGCTTTTAATTGGCGTGGGTTCAAGCGAACCAATATTTACCCCTTCTCCAATTAAAATTTTATTACTTTCAGTATCATTAGGTTTTATTTTTTTACTGATAGTTACTTCTTTGATAGCTCTTACTGGATCAATACTATGAAGATAAAAAATTTTTTAATAACCCTCATTATTTCTTTTAATTTATATACTGAAGCAGAAAGTTACGAGGTAAAGATGCTCAATCAAGGGTCTGAAGGCTATATGGTATTTGAACCCGCTGTTTTGAAAATAAAAAAGGGAGATACTGTTACATTTAAAGCAACTGATGCTGCTCATAATTCTGCATCTATTAAGGGCATGATTCCACCTGGAGCTGATGAATGGAATGGTAAACTCAGCCAAGATATATCAATAACTTTTAATGTTGAAGGTCTATACGGATATCAGTGCACTCCTCATATGATGATGGCTATGGTTGGAATTATTGAAGTTGGTGAAAATCAAAGCAACCTTGAAACATTCAAGACTGTAGCACAAAAAATAAAATCAGCTTTTGTAATGAATCAGGAGAGATTGGACGAATATTTATCTCAATTGTAAATATTGGTAGACCCGAATGGACTCGAACCATCGACCTCCGCAATGTCAATGCGGCGCTCTAACCAAAACTGAGCTACGGGTCTAAAAAAGAGATTATTATACAGAAATTTCATACATTGGTAACAAGCATGATTGTGTATCAAACATATACACACAATAATCTTAAAAACTAATATAAATATTGTTGATAATTAATTATAAATATATAAAATAAGCCTTTATCAGCATTCCTCTCCCCCTATTAGAATAGCTGATATCTCAAATGGAGGACTTTGGTCCTCCATTTAATCTTTATGATACTTTCATTGATTCAACTTTTTTTCTAGTAGCTATTAAGATTTTTTGGTCTTCTTTTTCTAATCTTTCATCTAACAACTTCTCAATTTGAGTCAATGTTTTCTCAACAGAACCCCAGGGTCCATCATCAATAATTCTTTGAGTAATAAGGTCTTGGTATCTTTTTTTAATATCATCAGGGATATTGGTTGAGAATTTACTGCAGATTATTCTTTCTGCAAACAATCTAAGCCTTTCGTCTTCAAAATTTCTTGAGATTTTAATTAAATGATCTGGATCTGATGCTGAATGAAATTCTTGCATTAGATCTTTGTCTTTGTATGAAGGGAATCCACCAGAATATATAGTTCCCTCAATGTATTCTGATTCCGGATAGTCCATTAACCTATCTTCCATTGCTTGGGAAACTTTTTGTTGAAAGTCTTTATCTGATTTAATAATTTCAGCTCGTCTTTGCAACTCAGAAAATTCAATATCAAAAGTATCAGAATTTTTTATTAGCTTATGAGAGCAAACTGGAATTGTTTTATTGATTTTATATTTCTTTAATGGCCCATCACGACCTTTAGATTGTACTAATTTATTTATTTCAGAATAATCTAAATCTAAAATATCATCCGGATCATAGCTTAAATCAAAGAAGACAATTTCATTAGGCCTGCTAGCGTCATTGCCGCAAAGCACAACAGGATACTTGAAAGCGTGTCTTCTATGAATTTCTCCAAGAGCTAGAAACTCATCAGAATATAATAGATCTTTGATACCGGGCTTTGTAGATGTATTTATAAAAGATTGAAACAACTCGGGCAGCCTTTGTTGAATAACCATACATAGTTTAATCATTAAGTTGCAATCAGCAATAGCGTCATGAGCATCACCTGCATCAATACCGTGTTCTTGAGCTAAATGTTCCAGCTTGTAGCTTATTCCTGGACCGCCTTCAAAAAGCGGAATTGCAATTTCTTCAGGAAAAAAAGCAGCTATATTATGTATCATGAGCATTAAATCAAGTCGCCCATTACCATTGGTGTTTGTAGTATATGGTTCTAAAAGATTCCAAAAAAACTGCCTTCTAATTAGTTCTTCATCAAATGCATGGCCGTTGTATGTAATAAAAACTGAGGGACTTTTTGCAGACCATTGTTTCCATTGAAGCTGTATATCTTTCATCATTTGATAATGTGAAATATTTGAATTAAAAAGGTCCACTTTTTTATTTGTAAGCATGGCCATAGGTTGCGGGATTACCCATGGAAGTGGAGCGCAGCCTATATTTTGCTCATCAATTGTTCTTAGATTTATATCTGTTAAAACTGAACCACATTGTAATATCTGACTGAAATCTTTTTGAATTCCAGTCGTCTCAGTATCGTAAAAAATTAAATTATTGAATGACAATTATCTAACTACGTATTTACCAAGCTCTAATCTTGCTACGGCTCTTCTATGAACTTCATCAGGACCATCTGCAAGTCTCAAAGTTCTTATATGAGCATACATTGAAGCTAATGGCGTTAATTGGGACACACCTTCTCCTCCATGCATTTGAATGGCTCTATCAATAATCTTCAAAACTACATTAGGAGCAAATACCTTTATTTGAGCAATTTCACTTGCAGCTATCTTATTCCCAACTGTATCCATTTTGTGAGCTGCATCAAGTGTCAATAACCTTGCAGCATTAAGCTCTATTCTTGATTCAGCTATGTAATCAAAATTTGCTCCAAGATTGGCAATATTTTTACCGAAAGGCATTTTAGTAGGATCTATGCCCCTCTTGCACATAAGCTCTATAGCTTTTTCTCCAACGCCTATGGTTCTCATGCAGTGATGAATTCTTCCTGGTCCCAGACGCCCTTGTGCAATTTCAAAACCTCTACCCTCGCCTAATAAAAGATTATCTTTTGGAATTCTTACATTATTAAATTTTATATGAGCATGACCATGAGGCGCATCATCATAACCAAATACATGCATCATTTTCTGAATTTCAATTCCTTGGGACTCCATGGGAACTAGCATCATGGAATGTCTTTGATGCTTTGCAGCATCAGGATTAGTTACAGCCATAAATACTAGAATTTTGCATCTTGGATCACCAGCTCCTGAGGTCCACCATTTTTCACCATTAATTACATACTCATCTCCATCCAAAACTGCTGTTGCCTGCATATTAGTTGCATCAGATGAACCAACTCCTGGCTCAGTCATTGCAAAAGCTGATCTAATTTCACCATTAAGAAGCGGTTTCAACCACTCTTCTTGGTGTTTTTCGTTTCCATATCGAGCGATAACTTCCATATTTCCGGTATCTGGAGCAGAACAATTCATTGCTTCTGATGCGATATGACATGTTCCCATGACCTCAGCTAAATGGGCATATTCATAATTGGTTAAACCTGCTCCAAACTCACTTTCTGGCAAAAAAAGATTCCATAAACCCTTTGACTTAGCTTTATCTTTCAAATCATCTATTACTTCAGGATATGAATTCCACCTATTTATTCCTTCTTCTATTTGGTCATGAAAGATATGTTCCGAGGGAACGCATTCTTGTTCAATAAAATCTTTAACTCTTGCAATAAGATCTTTTGCCTCTGGTCTCAGTTCAGGTAACATTAATTTTTACTCCCTATATACACTAATATTTGGTAACATTATAAGTGTGATGAATAATATAAATTTTCTCTTCTCCTATAATAGCTTTATGTACAAATCAAAGCTAGATGCTGTTTTGCATTACCATTGTCCAAAATAATACTATGAAGATTAGCTCTTTTGATTTGAATCTTTTTGTAATTTTAAATGCTATTTACACGGAAGGTAGTTTAACTAAAGCTGCAGAGGTGGTCGGGATCACACAGCCAGCAGTAAGTAATGCTTTAGCGCGCTTGCGTGAAAAATTTAATGATGATCTTTTTGTAAGAACTGGGACCGGAATGGTGCCTACGCAAAAAACTGAAAATATTATCAATGATATTCAAAGCGCATTAACTCTAATGCAACACAGTGTAAATGAGCCTGATACATTTGATGAAAAGAGTACCACTAGAACTTTTAAGTTATCACTAGGTGATATCTCAGAAGGAAGAGTGCTGCCATACATCATGAAAGAAATAGATAAAAATGCTAAGAATATATCAGTTGGTAGTTACGCATATAAAAGAAGTGATCAAGTTCATGCCTTAGCAACAAATAATTTAGATTTTGTTGTCGATCCTGTAATTCCAGCTTCGGATGAAATAAATTCTTTTAAAGTTTTTGAGGATGATTTTGTTGCAATTCATAGAGAAGAACATCCAATTTCAGAAATAGAAAATCCAACTATTGATGACATACTTGCTCAAGACCACCTTCATGTTTCAAGTAGAAAAAGAGGATTACATCTTATTGATGTTGAGCTAGATAAAATTGGATACAGAAGAAATGTTGCCCTTAGGTGTCAACATTTTCTTATAGCGCCAACCATTATTAAATCAACTAATATGCTTCTTTTTGCAACAAGAAGTTTTGCAAAGGCACATAAACTTCCGTTTATAGAAATACCTGCTGAAATACCATCCATGGAATATTTCTTAATATGGCATAAAAGCGATGAAGGTGATGGTGGTCATATTTGGATGAAAGAACTAATTATTAATGCGTTCATTGAGGCTAAAAAATAATTTCTTTATCCCAATACGTGACCTGCTGTCTTTACAAGACCTCCATCTGAAGCAATAGTCTCGCCTACAACATATGCACCAGCTCTTGAGCATAAGAATATAGTTAACCCTGCAATATCTTCTGGGCTTCCAGTCCTTTTTCTTGGATTATGTTTCTCTATTTCAGAATAATCAGAGTTAACTGCTGAGCCCAACATAGCACTTGGGTATGGGCCTGGCGCTATTGCATTTACAACAATGTTTTCTGAAACAAGTTGAGCAGCAAGGTGTCTTGTTAAGTGATGAACCGCAGCTTTTGATGTGCTGTATGAAAAGGTTGGAAATCCAGGAACATTTAATCCATCAATGGATCCAATATTTATTACTCTAGAAGGGTCTTCAAGTGATGCTTTTTTTGCAAGCAATGGTTTCATTTTCTGTGTTAAGAAGAAGAGGCTTTTTACATTTAAATCCATAACTTTATCCCATCCTGCTTCTGAAAAACTTTCAAATGGCTCACCCCATGCAGCTCCTGCATTATTTATTAGATAATCGATGCCATCTTCTTTTTCTGCAATCATATTTGAAAATGAATCAATGCCCTCTGAAGTACTCAAATCGCATGGAAATGGAATGCATTCTCCGTTATATAGTTCTGAGAGCTCTTTAGCTTTCTCAATTAAAGCGGGTGCCTTTCTTGCTGTAATGTAAACTTTCGCTCCATTTGCAAGAAACCCAGCTGTAATCATTTCTCCTATACCTCTCGATCCTCCAGTAACTACAGCTACTTTATTTTTTACACTGAATAAATTATTGATTTCCATTTTTGTTCCTATAAATTTTATATAAATTATATATTGAATACTTTAAAACGATACATTTTAAAGCATCTTCAAATGCGCATAAAAACACATCAAGTAAACTAAATTATAAATGTTAGAATAGGCAATGATTTTTTATCATCTAATTGGATTAATCATTTCATTATCAGTCTTAGTATGGGGGGCTGATAAATTTATTGATAACTCATCTCTAATTGCAAAAAAGCTTGGTTTAAGTGAATTAACTATTGGACTAACAATTGTAGCTCTGGGAACCTCTGCTCCTGAAATATTTGTTGGTATTTCATCAGTGCTAAATGGTACAGAATCTATTGCGATGGGAGCTGTAGTGGGATCAAATATATCAAACATCGCATTAATTTTTGGTGTTTCTTGTATTGGTATTTCAATGACGCCAACTAAAACAAACCCAATCCAATTTATTCCATTTGTCTTAGCAGTAATAGTCCTCGGCTTAGGCTTGCAAGATTTAAAAATTACAAAAGCTGAAAGTGTAGAATTTTTATTTGTATTTGCTGCGTTCATGTATGTCACATATCTTTTTAGAATACCTGAAAAAATAGATGAATCTGATGATTCAAATATAAAAACAGGAAAAACAACTCTTTTGCTTGTTTTTGGACTTCTGGCACTGATTGTTGGATCTAATTATGCTGTTGTTAATGCTGAAAAAATAGCAACTATCTTAAATGTTCCTCAAGTAATTATTGGGCTAACTATCATTGCTATTGGAACTAGCTTGCCAGAGCTTGCAGCAACGATATCAGCGATTATTAAAAATAAAAATGAAATGGTCATAGGAAATGTCATTGGTTCAAATGTTATGAATATTGCATTAGTGGTTCCTATAATTGGAATGTTTTCAGGTGCAACTTTTGAATTAAATATTCTATCGAGAGACTTCCTTATTTTATCCGTAACATCAATATTATTTATATTGGTTACAACAACATATTCCTCTTCGAGATTTAATTTAAAAGTAATAAAACTAATTGGATATATTTTTGTTATAGGCTACCTAGGATATATTTTAAAACTAAGCAATCTGATCTGATTTTTTTGTTGAGTTTATCAACAATAATCCAATCAAACAGGCACAAACCTCAAATATAAAGAAGGTGTTAAAAAAGCCAGGCATGCTTGGAAGCACTGAGGAGATTATCCTACCAAAAGCTATAGATCCTGTTAGAAAAGTCAAAAACTTGATAGAGAATATTCCAACATAGTCTTTAAATAATCCAATTAAACACATAGATCCAATACAAAGATTTAAACCTCCATATATTCCAGCTATCTCTGAATAACCAATATCAGATATAACTTGCAAGCCAACAGCATCTGTAAAACCAGGGTCTACTATTGCCCAAGCACCAATAGCAAAATATGTAAGCCCCATAAAAACTAAATAAAATTTCCTAAGCATTATCATGTTTGCACTCCTTTTTTGTTAGCTAGTTGTAATATAAAATTATCACAATGAAGTTAATTAAAAAAATCTTTTTTTCATTTTTTTTAGTGTTTTGTATGAATATAGATGCAAATTATATTGAGCTTCCAAAAGATGAAGTATTAAAAATGCCACTTCCCCTTCCGTATAATAAAAAAGAATATACAGAGAAAGATATTCAAAAATTTATAAACAAAACTATTAATAGCTCAAAGCAACCAATAATTATTTTTGGTGGTAATTGGTGTGGTGACTGTAGAGTACTAGCTGGAACTTTTAATTTGCCAACCATTAAAAAGTTTTTAGATAAACACTATGAAGTTCTTCATATTGATGTTGGTAGATATGAAATAAACATGAATTTGATGGAATATTTCAATATCCCAAGAGAAGAAGGAGTTCCAAGAGTTCTTGTGTTTGACAAGAATAAGAATTTGTTAAATGTTAGCACAACAAAAGAATGGACGACTGCTAGAGACAGAAAACAGCAAGATATTTTTAACTATTTCCAAGATTTAAAGAGTGAATAATATCTAATATTTGAAATGCTTGATTTCTTCACCGCTTTGCCCAATGTCAGTCATTGCTTTTATACCAATCTCTAAGTGAAGGTCAACCCATTTTTGAGTGACTGCTTTATCAGAGGTTTCTGTTTTTACGCCCTCTGGTGTTAAAGGAACATCAGATACAAGCAATAAAGCTCCCCTAGCAATTTCATTATAATGTCCAACCGAAAAAACGGTGGCTGTCTCCATGTCTACTCCAATGGCTGTTGTTTTTTTTAATCTTTTTAGAAAGCGTTTGTCATGCTCCCACACTCTTCTATTGGTTGTAAAAATTACACCAGTTCGATAGTCGCTATTTTTTTCTACAATAATATCAGACACAAATTTATGTAATTTAAATGATGGTAGTGCTGGTACTTCCGGAGGAAAATAATCATTTGAAGTTCCGTCACCTCTAATTGCCCCAATTGGTAAAATGAAATTCCCAATCTCAGAAGAGTCTTTTAGACCGCCACACTTTCCTAGAAATAAGACCCCTTTTGGACTAACGGCAACTAATAAATCCATAATAGTTGCTGCATTAGGAGATCCTATACCATAATTAATAATTGTTAAGCCATCTTTATTTGTTGAAGCCTGCATTGCCTTTCCTTCTCCACAGATTTCAGAAGAAAATCTTTCTGCAAATTTTGTTACGTAATCTTTAAAATTGGTGATAAGAATATATTCACCGAATTGTTCCAACGGCATACCTGTGTATCGAGGAAGCCAGTTTTTTGCTATTTCTAATTTTGTTTCCATTAAGCATTATATTCCACTGATGAAAATGTATCAAAATATCAACTATTCAAACTGAATTTTAGTATCAGCAAAAAATAAATAAAATATTCCTCCAAATACCAAAATAAAGGTAGATATATTAAATATTAAAAACCATGATCCTGTAAGCTCTAATATTAATCCAGCAACAATAGGACTGATAATCGCAGCAATCATCCCAATACCGCCTGCAAAGCCAACAATAGAACCAGTATATTTTGGGCCCAAATCAGCATGATTAACTCCAAAACCTCCAACAGCAATTCCACTTAATGCATTCGTAAAAGACAATAAAACTATAATAGATATATATGAATCTTGAAATGGAATCATTGAAAGACAAGTTGCACCACCAAGAAAACCTATTGTATTTACAGTTTTTCTCACTATTAATACTTGGAACCCTTTTTTGATTAATGAGTCTGCTAAATAACCTCCGGAAATTAAAGCTAAAACTGAAACAATACTTGGTATAAGTATCATTATGATAAATATCGCTGAATCTAATTCGATACCTAAACCACCAGTTGAGATTGGACTATTAACATATTTAGGTAAGTACGAAATAAAGGTAAATAATGCCCAATTATTACAAAATGTAGCTACTGTGATTGCTATAAAAGGAAGATTGGTAAGTAACTTCGTTAATGGCAGTTTGCTTGCCTTAGAGTCAGCTGGCGCTTCTGATTTAATTAATTCTAATTCTTCTGAAGATATATGTTTGTGGTCCTGAGGGTCAGAGGTGAAATTTTTATGCCAAAATACGAACCAGATCAACCCAAGTATTCCAAAAGAGTAAAATACCCATTCCCATGAATATGATGCAATTATTAATGCCGCCGCTACATAACCAAAAATTGTACCTGCAGAAATGCCACTATTTGTAATGGCGATCGACCTCGTTCTTTCATTGAAAGGAATCCATCTTGCATACAAAGAATGCCAGGATGGGAAAGTAATACCTTCGCCCAATCCTATCAGGATTCTTATAAATAATAATGCAAGAAAACCGTTGTATGCAAAAAAAGGAGTGAGCATTGTAAATATTGACCAAAGCAAAACTCCAGCTCCTAGAACAGTCTTACCGCCATATTTATCAGCTAAAATTCCTCCAAGTATCATTGTAAGAACATATCCGATATAAAAAATTGAAAAAATGATGCCTGTTTGGGTTTCACTCCACCCAAATTGCTCTTGCATAGGAATAATTGCAACAGAGATATTAACTCTATCTATATAGCATATAAAAACTGCCAGGAAAGACATTAAGACTAGCCTAAATCTAATTGGTATCATCATTAATACTAATCTTAACTTTTAATTGAAAGATTATCTTTGTTTAGATAGTCTTTTTTCAAGGACATTTAACTTCAAGTTTCCTGGAGATCCTTCCGAATAATTGGATTTATTTGTTTCTGAAAATTCTGACAAATCATTAGAGTTTTTTACTTTATTGTAAGCATCTCTAAAAGGCGTTCCTTCGCTTACTAAGGCATAAACCTTATCTGTCATTTTCATTCCACTATCAATATATTCTAATGAATTCTTTTTATTTATGTTAATAGAATTAATAAGTTTTGGGAGAATACTTAAAGATTTTAAAGAAATATCAAAGCTGTGTACTAAACTCCTCTTTGTTAGTTGAAGATCTCTATGATAGCCACTTGGAAGAGATATGATATTTTCTAACTCTGAGGCTTGACCAGCTAAAATTGAATAATTTGCTCTAAGAATCTCTATAACATCAGGGTTATGTTTGTTAGGCATAATCGAAGAACCAGTTTGGTATGCTTGATCAATAGTTAATAAATTAAACTCCTGAGACATAAAAAGGCTCATATCCCATGCAAACTTTCTTACATCAAGCATAGACTGTTTTAAAGTATTGATAACTTGCATCTCATACTTACCTCTACTATTTTGGGTATATAAACTATTTAGTTGAATTCTCTTGAACCCCAACTCTTTGGTTGTAATTTTTCTATCCAAAGGAAGTGCAACTCCATAGCCTGCAGCGCTACCAAGCGGGTTAGAATCTATCCAGTCAATAGTACTATTTATCAAATCAATGTTATCGATAAAGGACTCAGCATAAGAACTAAACCATAAACCCCATGAAGAAGGCATTGCTCTTTGAAGATGGGTGTATCCAGGCATAGGGATATGTTCATATTTTTTTGCCATTTGTAAAAATATTTTAGCGATAGATAGATTTAGTTTTTTAAAATCATGTAGATTATTTTTTGCAAATAGTCTCATTGCTACAAGAACTTGGTCATTTCTACTTCTACCTGTATGAACTTTCTTTCCAAGGTCTCCTAATTCTTTAGTTAGGTAGAATTCAATTGCTGAATGACAGTCTTCATATTTTTTTGTTAACTTAAAAGAGCCTTCCAAAAATTTCTTTCTTAGCTCCTTAAGAGATTTATTGAGCTTATTAAGCTCAACCTTGTTGAGAATACCAATTGATTGAAGTCCTTTAATATGTGCAATAGTTGCATCGACATCATATACAAAAATAAAATTATCAAGTTCAACGTCTTCGCCTGCTAAAAATGAAGATATTTCGTCTGATACTTTGGTACCTGAACTGTTCCATATTTTTTTATTCATAATTAATTCCAGTCAATTCATTAAGGCTGCAAGCATTATTAAGGTTTTGTATTACTTGTGTGGCAGCTCCTTTTAATAAATTATCTAAAGTGCAGCATACCGTTAAGCCATATCCACTCTCATCTACCTCAAAACCACCAATATATACATAATGACTATTAGATACTTTGTTAATCATTGGTATTTCTTCTATCACACGTATAAGCCTCTTGTCGCTATAAAAGCTCTTATAAAGTTCACATATTTGACGACTAGATGCTTTTTTGGTTAGCTGAATATGAGAAGTTACAAGAATGCCTCTAAAAAAATTAGCTACATGAGGACTAAAAGATATTTCTTTGTAACAGTGTTTTATTACCTCTTTTTCATGAATATGCCCAGATAATGAATATGGAATAATATTTCCTTCAAGGTTTCTTGGATCATTTTTATCATTTGGACTTGCGCCTGCACCACTATAACCAGAAATACCCATACAACTTACTCTCCCATTTATAAGATGCTTTATTGGAAATAAAGAAAATTGTATTGCAGATGCATAACAACCTGGATTGCTAATTCTTTTGTCTGAAGAGGGAGCTGCAAGCTCTGGTAATTTATATGCCCACCCATCATCAAATCTATAATCTGCACTAATATCAATAATAATAATATTAGAATCATATTTTTCTATATTTTTAATATATTTAGAAGACTCATTATTTGGTAAAGCCATAATTACAATATCAATATCTGTAAAATCTAATTTATCTGGGCTGTCTAATAGTTTATAGGTTAGACTCTTTGACTTGGTATAATCATCAACCAGCTTCCCTTGAGAAGTTTTGGAATAGATATCTGATATAAAAAAATTAGGATGGTTATTGATAATCTTAATTATCTCTTGGCCAACATAGCCCCTGCCACCAAGAATAGAAATGTTAAAACTAGTTTTCATATGAAATTGTTGCTGGTTGATTTACAGCATAATTAATACATGCAGTAAGTTCATCTAAATCATTAATACCAATCCAAAAAATGTACCACTCATCAGATTTTTGAAAACCATCACAGACGTCCTTATAAAAACTATTTATTGCATTGCTAGCCCTTGATCTCCAAAAGATCTTATTATGCTCAGAAAGCATTTTATTCCACATAGCATTTCCAAGACCTTCCCCTCTTGCTGAATTAATAACAGCAAATTTATCCATGTATGTAATATCTTTGAAAGTAGTTATAACTATGGAGGATCTGTTACATTTGCTAATGTAAAATTCTTTATCATCATTATCAAAATAATTTTTACTTAAGCTCCCCTTAAAAGCAGATTCTAATATTGAAACTATGATATTAATTTGGTCCGTATTTAAAGTTCTTAATTTATTTATTTGGTGTCCAGCTTTAACTAGAGTTCCAAACCCAGCATCAGTAAATAACTCTCTATTGAGATGGAGAGGTTTTGTTATTGATACAGAACTATTACTTGGAAGAGAGTCTAATAATAATTTAATTTGCTCTAATTTTAATTTCATTCCTGAGTGAAGCCAGTCCTGATTCATGAGCTTGTTATAGTCATCTTTTATATTTATATTAGAAATTAACTGACCGTTACCATCAAAAATACCACCTATTTCACTTAAGAAAATTACTTTGTCTGGCACTATTTCTTTTGCCAAAGCTAGGGTTGCTTTGTCTCCATTAATATTGACTAATTGATGCTCGTCTGTGTAACCAATTGGTGCGATAACAGGTATACCTCCTGAGGAAATAATATCTCTAATTTTATTAGAATTAGTTTCTTTTATCTGACCAACATAGCCAAGATCTTTGTTCTCAATATTACAACTAAAGATATCGCCTATAACTGAGATTGCATTTACATGTTGATCATTGAGGGCAGATACAATTTTTTTATTCTCACCAGTAAAAATTTCATAAGCTAAATCTAATACATCTTTTGTAGTTACTCTTTGGCCGTTTAAAAAAGAGAATTCAATTTTTCTTTTATTGAGTTCCTCAGATAACTTAGGTCCTCCACCATGCACAATTATTGGTCTAAGGCCAACTTCATTTAAAAAAGCTAATGATGAAACCAAGTTTTCAAGATCGCTTTGAATAACTGCGCCGCCAACTTTTATTACAGCAAATCTATAATCATCAGAAGAAAACCTGTCCAGATATTTTCTAATTTCTTTTTCACTACTCATGCTACTGAGCAACTTTAAGAGAGTATCTTTCTTGTAACTCTTCTTCATTTTCAATTATTTTTTATTAACTTCTGTCCACGTTGATGTACTTTTTCCTAGGAGTTTTATAAAGCCTGCTGACTCTTCAATACTCCATGAAGCAGACTGAGCATACACAGCATCCTTGCTTACTAAAATCTTTTTTGAGTCAACTGCAACAGCTTCAACTTTTCCAGCAGTCAAAAGCACTGTTACTTTTCCAGTTACTGGTTTTTGAATATCTTCAAGAAAACTTTCAAGATTTTTAGTTAAAGGGTCAAAGTAAAATCCTCCGTAAACAAGCTCTACCCACCTTTTACCAATAATTGGCTTAAAATTATTTTGTTTATCAGTAAATATAGCTTCTTCTATTGCTCTATGAGACCTTTGTAATATAGATATGCCAGGCGATTCAAAAAGAAACCTGCCTTTAATACCTATAATAGTATCTCCTGCAAACAACTCTCTTCCGATTCCATATTTACCACCAATTTTATTTAACATTCTTAATAAATCTGGTCCCTTCATAGATTTACCATTTATTTTTTTAGCCTCACCTTTGGAGAATTCTATTTCGAGCTTTTTGGGTTTTAATGGGTAGTTATCTGGGGTGTTGCAAAGAATATAACTTTCCTTTGATGGCTCCTTCCAATCATCAATCTCTGAACCAGAAACAGTAGCACCCATAAGATTTTCATTAACACTGTACTTAGTATTGAGAGTAGAAACTTTAAATCCCTTATTCTTAAGATATTCTTGTTCATACCCTCTTACATCAGTAACTTTATTTTGTATTTCTCTAATTGGTGTAATTATTTTGTAACTTCCAAAAGCTTGAATAGATAAATCAAATCTAACTTGGTCATTACCCATACCTGTACAGCCATGAGAAATGTACTTTGTATTCAATTTCTTACAAAGCTTTATAGCTTCTGAAACAATAAGATATCTGTCAGAACAAAGCGCTGGATATTTGTCCTGATATAAAGATCCAGACCAAACCAACGGTTTAATTATCTCCTTCCAAAGACTTGTCTCAATGCTAATATTTATATGTTTTTTTGCGCCTAATTCATAAGCTCTGTTTGAAATCTTTTTCTCTTCATTTGAAGATGTTCCGCCGCTGTTAACAAAGATGGTGTGAACTTCAAAGCCCTGATCAATAAGATACGGGACACAAAAACTCGTATCTAAACCTCCAGAAAATGCTAAAACAATTTTTTTCATTTTTATTATTCCTTTAGTAAAGTTGAAAGAAGTGATTTTTGAACGTGCATCCTATTACCTGCCTCTTGAATAGCAACACAATAGTCTGAATCCATTACTTCGTCGGTGGCTTTGATATTTCTTCTTAGAGGCAAACAATGACTAAATAAAGCATCATTTGTTTTTGACATTTTTTCTCCATCAACTATGAAATGTTTAAAGCCATCTCTAAGAATTTTTTCTTCCTGAGGATTGCCGTAGTAGGACAAAGAACCCCAGCTTTTAGCATAAACAATATCTGCATTTTCATATCCATAGTCGATATCATGGGTGATTTCAAATTCCATATTATTTAATGCACAGCTTTTTTCTGCTTCATTAATATAATTCTCGTGAAGGATATATTCTTCTGATGGGCACAGTAGCTTTACGTTCATACCAAATTTGCTTGCAATTAATAGTGAAGAATTTGCTACGGCTGTATTTAAAGATTTTGGGTGGTATGTCCAAGTTAAAAGATAGTCTTTTCCTGTAAGGTCTCCTAAGTTTTCTTGCATTGTTAAAATATGTGCTAGCTCTTGGCAGGGATGAGTAATAGTTTCCATGTTAATAACTGGAACAGAAGCATATTTTGCAAAACTATTAATTACGTTATCAGATAAATCTTCCTGTAAATTTATAAATTTTGGGAATGCTCTAATTGCAATTAAATCACAGTAATCTGAAAGCACTTTTGCAACTTCTATTATGTGCTCTTCAGAATCTTCATCCAT
>CBFHIO010000002.1:0-45994 GCA_965656035.1 Gammaproteobacteria bacterium
TATTATTCTTTCCATGACCTCAGACTTTATTTCTTCTTGTGTTAGGTCTTTATCGTGTTGTGTTGACAAGACTACAGCCGATAAGCCTTCAATAGTTTTTCCATCATCAGAATAAATTACACTCACCTGGCTCTTAGCATCAGGTCTAAGCCATGAAATTTCTCCACTTTTCATTACATCAGCTTGTCTCTTTACTAGTTTGTGAGATAAATCTATTGGAAGGGGCATAAGAGAATCAGTTTCTTTACATGCGTAACCAAACATTAACCCTTGGTCACCAGCGCCTTGTTCTAAGTTTTCTCCTTCACCTTCAGTTACACCTTGAGAAATATCTGGTGATTGCTCGAATACGAGATTAGTAAATTCACAAGTATCGCCATTGAAACCATATTCATCATTATTGTATCCAATATCATTAATTGTTTTTCTTACAATTGGTTCAAGATCAGGACTCCCCAAAGAAGTAATTTCTCCAGCAATAAAGACCATGTTATTCTTGATCATAGTTTCACATGCAACTCTACTATTAGGATCTTCTGCTAAATAAGCATCTAATATTGCATCTGAAATTTGATCGCAGACTTTGTCTGGATGACCCCCTGAAACTGATTCTGATGTAAAAATATAACTCATTTTATTCTCTCCAATTCACTAAAAGACGTTACGAAAAGTATGGTTTTTCTGACAAAAACTATGTTTAAAAAAAGATAAACCGCTTACGCTTACTCAAATATATATTTTATAGTAAAAAGCTAATTTTAATCTATGAATTTAATGTTAATACTATTATTATTTGTTTAATTCTAATAGATGGGGAAAAATTGGAACATTCCGAACCTATAAACGCTTTAAGATTTCTTTCTATAGACGCTGTTCAAAAAGCTAATTCTGGGCATCCAGGAATGCCTATGGGAATGGCTGAGATAGCAACAGCATTATGGAAAAATCATTTACATCATAATCCTTTAAACCCTCATTGGTTCAACAGAGACCGCTTTGTATTATCTAATGGTCATGGATCAATGCTTCTTTATAGCTTGTTACATTTAACTGGCTATAAGATTTCCATGGATGATCTTAAAGATTTTAGAAAACTAAAATCTAAAACACCTGGACATCCAGAATATGACATCAATTATGGAGTAGAAACCACAACAGGCCCGCTTGGACAGGGTATTGCTAATGCGGTTGGAATGGCAATTTCTGAGAAAATACTCGCAGCAGAGTTTAATTCTGATGACTGCACACCTATCAATCACTATACTTATGCATTCTTAGGTGATGGGTGTCTTATGGAAGGAATATCACATGAAGTTTGTTCTTTTGCTGGCACACATAATTTAGGTAAATTAATTTGTTTTTATGATCAAAACGGAATCTCAATTGATGGAGAAATAGAAAACTGGTTCACTGACGATACTGTAATGAGATTTGATAGTTATGGATGGCAAACAATTGAAGTAAATGGACATAGTGTTGAAGAAATAAATGAGGCTATTGTCTCTGCAAAAAGCGAGACTGAAAAACCAACAATGATTTTCTGTAGAACCACAATTGGTTTTGGTTCTCCTAACAAATCTGGCACTTCAGATGTTCATGGCGCTCCTCTTGGAGAAGAAGAGGTTATAAAAACAAGAGAAGCTCTAAATTGGAAATATGCACCCTTTGAATTACCTCAGTCTGTTTATGATTTTTGGGATCAAAAATCTAAAGGAGCTCGCTTAAATGAATCCTGGAATGCTGAAATGGAAGCATATAAAAAAAGTAGCCCAGAAAAATACGAAGAACTAAATAGAAGAATTAATTCAGATATGCCAGATGATTTTGACAAAAAATTTATGGATTTTCTTAGAAAATGTGATTCAGAAAACAGCTCAATGGCAACGAGAAAAGCGTCTCAAGTCTGTTTAGATTTTTTTGTAAAAGAGCTGCCAGAGCTTGTTGGAGGATCTGCAGACCTCACCCCATCAAATAATACTTTTAGCAAATCAAGCTCAACTTTTTCTAATCAAAATCCTTCTGGCAATCATATAAATTATGGTGTCAGAGAATTTGGTATGTCTGCAATTATGAACGGTATGGTTTTACATGGAGGAATAAAGCCATATGGAGCAACTTTTTTAGTATTCACTGATTATGCTCGGAACGCTTTAAGGCTATCTGCTTTAATGGGATTGCCAAATATTTTTGTTTATACACATGACTCAATAGCTCTCGGCGAAGACGGTCCAACGCATCAGCCAGTTGAGCACCTTGTTACACTGAGATCCACACCAAATCTCCATAATTGGAGACCAGCAGATCTTGTTGAGACATCTATTGCTTGGAAAAATGCTGTAATTTCTGAAAGCACGCCCACGTGTCTCATTCTTAGTAGACAAAATACTAGTGCCATTACTAGAAATCAAGAGCAAGTAGAAGCAATTGAATATGGAGGATATTTAATAAAAGAGGACAAAGATGCATGCATTTCTCTAATAGCATCAGGGAGTGAGCTTCAGTTAGCATTAGATGCATCTGATGTTTTATTAAATGAGCACGGAATTAAATCTAATGTGGTTTCAATGCCTTGTCTTGATGTGTTTTTAGAACAGAACGATGAATATCAATCTAAAGTTATTAAACCTGGATTACCGTCACTGGTTATTGAGCTTGCTCATCCAAATTCTTGGTACAAATTATTAAATAAGAACGATAAGGTTCTAGGCATTGAGTCTTTTGGTGAGTCTGCTCCTGCAAATGTTTTGCTTGAGCATTTTGGTTTCACAACAGAAAATGTTGTTGAGTTATCAAAATCACTGGTAAATGAATAAACTATCTTCGTTAAATATAGTCGGTAAAAACCTCGTTATAAGAGTGGACATGAATGTCCCAATTAAGGATGGTGTTGTTCAAGATTCCACAAGAATAAAAGCATGTCTACCAACTATAAAATATGCTCTAACTCAAAAAGCAAAGATTTTATTAGTTAGCCATCTTGGGAGGCCTGTCGAAGGGCATTTCGAAGAAATTTTTTCCCTAAAACCTGTTGCAAAATTTGCAACTGAAATCTTTGGCCAGGAAGTTGAGTTAATTAAATCTTTCGATGATCCAATAATTTTTAATGGTAACTCCAGTATTCAATTGCTTGAAAATATAAGGTTTTTTGATGGAGAAAAAGCAAATGCTGAAGAGCTAGGAGATAGGCTTGGAAATCTTGGAGACTTGTATGTCTTTGATGCATTTGGAACTTCTCACAGGGAGCAGGCATCGACCCATTCATCTATTATTCATGCCAACGAAGCATGCTCAGGGATTCTGTTAGAACAAGAAATCGATGCACTTACAAAGGCTCTAGATAATACTGAAAGTCCATATACTGCAATCATTGGTGGCGCAAAAGTGTCAACTAAGCTTGAACTTATTCAGAATATTAATTCAAAAGCAGATCATGTGATTGTTGGTGGAGGGATAGCTAATACCTTTATTAAGGCTGCTGGTTATGAGGTGGGCCTTTCATTAATTGAAGAGTCTATGGTTGATATTGCCAAAGATTTACTAAGCAAAGGTAAAGTAATGCTCCCAGAAAAGGTAATTACTTCAGAAACGTTTGAAGGACAAAACATTAATCAAAGAAGCATTGAAGAGGTTGGAGTCAATGAAATGATTCTTGACCAACTTGTTAGTGAAAACATTAAAGATATAGTTCAAAGTTCAAAAACCATTTTATGGAACGGGCCTTTAGGAGTTTTTGAAAATGACCTTTTTTCAAAAGGAACAGAAGAATTATCTATAGAAATTGCAAAGTCAGAGGGTTTTTCTGTAGCAGGAGGTGGGGAAACTCTATCCGCTATCAATAAATTTATTAACAAAGATGATGTATCATATTGTTCAACTGGTGGAGGTGCTTTTCTTGAATTTATGGAAGGAAAAGATTTACCATCTATACAAGCTTTAAAGTCCAAAACATAACGATAGGGAGATAGTAATGTCACTAAATACACTAGAAGAAATAGCATCTTATATAGTTTCAGAAGGCAAAGGCATTCTTGCAGCTGATGAAAGCAATCCAACATGCGGCAAGCGATTCGATAGTATCGGGGTTGAGTCTAATGAGGATAACAGAAGAGATTATAGGGAAATGTTATTTAGGTCCTCTGGCATGAGAGACAACATTGGCGGAGTAATTCTTTTTGATGAAACCATCAGACAAAATGCTAAAGATGGAACCTCTCTTGTTGATATTATTTCCGATCAAGGAGCCCTTCCTGGAATTAAGGTTGACAAGGGACTTCAGCCTTTTGGTGATCTGGATGAGTCAGTGACCATTGGCTTAGATGGTTTAGATGAAAGACTAAAAGAATATTTTTCTATGGGAGCAAAATTCACTAAGTGGAGAGCCGTAATAAAAATCGGTGATGGCATGCCAACTCAAGAATGCATTGACGCTAACATGAAAGCATTGGCTGATTATGCAAAAATTGTTCAAGATCATGGAATGGTACCTATCGTTGAGCCAGAGGTGTTGATGGATGGCCCTCATTCAATTGATGAATGCTTTGCTGCGTCAGACAGGTCCCTGAAGTCACTCTTCAAACATCTCGCCGATAACAATGTAAGTATAAAAGGAACAATATTAAAACCAAACATGGTGACATCAGGTTCAAGCTGCAATCAGCAAGCTGATATTGATGAGGTTGCAAGAAAAACATTAGATTGTTTAATTGCCAACGTTCCCTCAGAGCTTCCTGGAATTACTTTTTTATCAGGCGGCCAGTCTGATGTTTTGGCAACTGCGCATCTAGATGCCATGAATAAAATAGGCGGGTTTCAATGGAAGTTAAGTTTTTCATATGGAAGAGCTTTGCAGGCTGCTGCACTTAAGGCTTGGGGCGGCAAGCCAGAGAATATGTTTATTTCTCAAGATGCTTTATCTCATAGAGCAAAAATGAATAAACTTGCTTCTCTTGGAGAATGGGATCAAGGGCTAGAAGACGAATAGAGATTGATTTCTATAGCTCAAAGGGTACTAGAAGCCAAAGTACATATTAATAATAAAGAATTTTCGTCAATTGGAAGCGGCCTATTAATTTTTATTTGTATTGAAGATTCCGATACAAATGAATCTATATCCAAGATGTCAGAAAAGCTTCTTAACTTTAAAATGATTGATGGCTCAAAGGGTATAAACTCATACTCATTAAAAGATTCGAAAGAAGAAGTTTTGATAGTAAGCCAATTCACGCTTTCTGCGATAACTAATAAAGGAAACAAGCCAACATTTCATAAAGCTGCCAAGCCGGACAAAGCAAAACTAATGTATGATAAGTTTGTAGATCTTTTTAAAAAAGAACATCAGCTTGTAAAAGAGGGGAAGTTTGGAGCGTCAATGAATATATCGTTGATAAATAAGGGACCAGTAACATTTAATTTTAAAACTTAATTCAATTATGAAAAATATTTCAGTTTTTTGTGGGGCCCATGAGGGTAACAATCCAAGATATGCTGAAGATGCAAAAAAAATTGGAGAAATTCTTGCATCAAAAGGCATCAATGTTGTTTTTGGTGGAGGAAATGTAGGTCTTATGAAGATAGTATCAGATGCAGCTCTTGACAATGGCGTGGATGCTATTGGAATTGGCTTAGAATCTTTACATAATCTTGAATTAGTCAATCCAAGACTAAAAAATCAAATAATTACAAAAACCTTACTAGACCGAAAAGGTGAATTCATGAAGAGATCAGATGCATTTATTGTGCTTCCTGGTGGCGTAGGGTCTTTAGATGAGTTAGCCGAGATAATGGCCAATAATCAGCTTGGGCTTATTAACAAACCGGTGGGACTTCTTAATACCGAGGGATATTATGACCATTTGCTGGCATGGATGAAAAAGGCAGTTGAAGAAAATTTTATAACAGAAGCAAATTTTAATGATTTAATTGTTTCCTCTTCGTGTGAAGATTTAGTAAATCTTATTATTGAAAATCAGAGGCCTGATAATGATGACTGGACAAAAAGATTGGGTCTTTAATCACTAGCTGCGAAGACTCTCAATAGCTATTAAATTTTATCCTTTGAAATAAGCAATCCCAGCTCAAAAAGAAGCCACATTGGGATTGCTAGAAATAACTGAGAAAAGACATCTGGTGGAGTTAGAAGCATTCCCAAAATAAAAAAAGATACAACAAGATATGGCCTTGCTTTTTTTAGCCCTTCTTTTTTTGCAATACCAGATCTTATAATTAGGTATGTAGCCACTGGCATCTCAAAGGCAATACCAAAAGCAAAAGTAACTCTTAGAATAAAATTTAAATATTGACTTATGTCGGTCATTACAACAATAGAATCAGGAGCAGAGTTTATAAAAAAACTAAAGATAATTGGACATACAACGTAATATGCAAAAGACACACCCGCTATAAATAAAAAAATTGTTGATGCCATTAAGGGCAGAATCAAGCCTTTTTCATTTCTATAAAGGCCTGGAGACATAAAGCACCACATCTGATAGAAGAAATAAGGCATGCTCAGTAAAAGCGCTACAAATAAGGTTAACTTTATAGGAGCCATAAATGGAGAGCTTACTCCAGTAGCAATCATTGAGCTTCCATTTGGCAAAACAGACATCAATGGTGATGCTACAAAAGAGTATATTTCTGAAGCAAAGGGCAATCCAATAATGGTAAGAATCCCCATAAAACTTAATGTTTTGATCAGTCTAGACCTAAGCTCTATTAGATGAGACGATACTGAGCTACTATTCATCTTTCTTTTTTTGCTCAAATCCTTCTAATTCTTCCATCCGCATTTCATTAAAAACATCCTTTTTAATATCGTCAGCACCAATATCTTCTTCAAAGTTATTTTTAAATTCAGAAAACTGATTTTGGATTTTTTTATAAAATTTTAAGAGATTCTTAACAAGCTCAGGCAGTCTCTCGGGACCAATAACCAATAATCCTATAATTAGGATAATTGCAATTTCTAAAAAACCAATCTGCAGCAATTGTTAATCTTGTTTGTTGTCTTTTTTATCTTCTTCTTTTACAGCTTTTTTAAAGCTTTTAAGGCCTGAGCCAAGGTCAGATCCCAAAGTCTTCAATTTGCCACTGCCAAAAATTAAAAGCACCACAACTAAAACTATTAGAAGTTGCCAAATACTAATTCCACCTAAGCCCATAAAAAATCTCCTATGCTAGCAATAAAAAAGCACCACACCCAAGTATTATACCTATTAGAAAAAAACTTATGATGTATTTTTGTTTTTGCAGATCCATCTCCATCTTATGGATTTTTTCCTCATTCGATCTTCTGTTTTTAGAATATCCTCTAATTTCGTCAAAGGCCTCATATATAAAACTAGGCATCTCAGAGGCCTTCATTATTAATTCTTCTTTGTTCTCTAAAATATAATCTTTTAATTTTAAAGGATTAAATTGCTCTTTTAACCAATTATCAAGGTATGGCTCAGCTATTGCCCAAAAGTCTAGCTGAGGGTATATTTGGCGACCCATTCCTTCAATATGTATAAGAGTTTTTTGAAGTAAAACCAATGATGGCTGAAGCGACAACCCAAAAGGTCTGGTGCTTTGAAAAAGATACAATAGAAGTTTACCAAATTCAATTTCTGATAAAGGTTTTTCAAATATTGGCTCACAACAAGCTCTGAGGGTATTCTCTAGCTCTATTTGGTTTGAGTTGGGGTTAACCCATTCTGAGCTTATAAATAACTGAGCTAAAGATTTATAATTTTGTTTGATTACAGCCTGAAGCATTCTTGCAAGAACATATCTTTCATCATTAGAAAGAGAACCACTTATTGCACAG
The DNA here is from genome assembly GCA_965656035.1 of Gammaproteobacteria bacterium. GTDB lineage: Bacteria > Pseudomonadota > Gammaproteobacteria > Magnimaribacterales > D2472 > SCGC-AAA076-P13. Next base: position 7,808 of record CBFHIO010000002.1, read on the forward strand.
TCGATTGCTATATATCCTGGCTTTTGAGGATTTTCTTTAGAGACAAATATGTTTCCTGGATGCATGTCCGCATGAAAAAAGTTATCGCGAAATACTTGGTTAAGAAAAATCATGACACCGTTTTCTGCCAATCTTTTTTTATCTATATTAAATTTTTCAATGGTCTCAATGTCTGTACAAGGTATTCCATCTATCTCTTCTAATACCATAACCTTTGTAGTGGTTAAGTCCCAATATACCTCAGGGATATATAATTCTTCAGAGCCTGAAAAGTTTTTCCTGGTAAGGTTTGTATTAGCAGCCTCAAGCCTTAAATCTAATTCACGTAAAATCGTATTTTCATAATCTTTTACCACCTCAATTGGTCTTATTCTATCGCTCTCAGAATAGAGATACGTACAAACTTTTGCAGCAGACTTTAAAAGCCTGAGATTCTTCTTAACTTCTTTTTCAATATTTGGTCTTAAAACTTTTACAACGATTTTTTTACCATCTTTAAGTTTCGCAGAATGAACTTGCGCTAGTGATGCGGCCGCCATTGGCACTTCATTGAAATCATCAAACAGATCATTAATTGAATTGCCTAGTTCTTTTTCTACAATTTTTTTAAGCTCTTTAACTGAAAAAGGCTTGCAACTATCAGTCAAACTTTGAAGTTCTTTTGCAGTGGTTATGTCTAGAATATCTGTTCTAGTAGAGAGCAATTGACCAAATTTAATAAAAATTGGCCCTAGTGACTCAAGGTATTTTGCAGCTTTTTCACCATTAGGATTGATAAAGATTTTGAACCTAATACCTAAAGCTAACATCTTGAAGCTTTGAAGAATTATTATTAAGAAATTCATAAATTGTTAACAGCCTCAAGTCTATCAAGTCTTATAGATAGATTTCTCAACTTAGACTGAAGCTCGCCTCTTTTATTATGCTGATTTATAGTAAACAATTTTTCTTTTGCAAGATAAGCCAAAACAGCAGGTGTATTTCCAAAATACTTGTCTATTAAAAATATAATATCAATATCAGACTTTAAGATTGCATTAATCATTAAAATAGCTTTCTCATTATCACCATAGATAATTTCTTTTTTAATCTTTTTTGAAATAATTAAATCTAGCACTTCTTTTATTGAGGATCGTATTTCAAAATCTATATGTGAAGTTTTTTCAAAAGAAATGTTTTTGCTGTTTTTATCTAGGCTAAAGTAAATATTTTTGTGACCTTTTAAGGATAATAGGAAGCTTATTGGATAAATTTGTATCAGCTTATCTCGGGCAACCGGGGAGGCATTTTCAATGTCATTTATGACGTTATTTATTATTTTCAACAAGTTATTCATCATATGCCACATGTATCGAAACAACACCATTTAGGAGGTTATAAAATTTACAACTACTAAACCCGGCTTCTATTATCATTGATTTTAATGTTTCTTGATCAGGATGCATGCGAATAGACTCTGCTAGGTATTGATAGCTATCAGAGTCATTTGCAAGTATTGAACCAAGCTTAGGAAGAACTTTGAATGAATACCAGTCATAGACTTTAGAAAAAATAGGATTTAAGGGTTTAGAAAATTCTAAAACAAGAAGTCTGCCATCTTTTTTAAGACATCTTTTCATTTCTTTTAGGCCTTTCTCTTTATTAGTAAAGTTCCTCAAACCAAATCCAATTGTGATTACATCAAAAGTGTCATCACTAAATGGGATTTCTTCTCCGCTAAGTTGACAGAAATGACAATTAGCATAGAAGCTTTCATTGATCGCTCTATCTCTGCCTTCTGAGAGCATGTCCATGTTGATATCTGTCATGTATATCTCGGTATTAGGAAAGTCTTTGGAAATTAGCTTGGCAATATCACCAGTTCCACTTGCTATGTCTAGAACGCTGCCTTTATCCGAGATAGCAGCCAGTTCAACGAGAATCATTTTCCATAGTCTGTGCATGCCAAAAGACATAGCATCATTCATGATGTCATAATTTTCTGCAACAGAAGAAAAAACCTCTCCCACATGGGAGCTTTTATCTTTTTCGTCCACCTCTTTGAAACCAAAATGAGTTTTTTTATTCATCGTTCAGTATGCTATCTCTAAATTTAATGAAATTATTGTATCTACTTTGACTTAATTGACCATCATTAAGTTTTTTTATGATATTACAACCTTTATTATTCATATGATTGCAGTCATTGAACTCGCACTCTTTTGAATATTCATATATCTCTTTAAAACCATGAATAATTTGATCTGTTTTCCATCCAGATATTGGGAGGTCTCTCACCCCTGGAGAGTCAATAATTTGAGTGCTTACATCAACCTGATATAAGGTAGATATAGATGTCGTATGCACCCCTTGGTTATTTGAGAGCATGTTTGTTTTGATCTTCTTGCTTGTAATTAATGATGTGAGAGTTGATTTTCCTGCACCAGAGTTGCCAACAAATAGAGCACATTTATGTTTCAAATAGTTCTTAAGAGGATCTAGGCCTATGTTTTCCTTTGCTGAAATACTAAAGGTTTGAATGCCAAGGCTTTTATATAGATTTATCTGCTTTAAATAAGCATCATCATGATTAAGATCTGATTTATTACAAATAATAAAAGGCTCTATACCAGATAGTAATGAAGTTAAAATCCATTTATCAATAAACTCAGCAGTAGTTTTGGGTTTTGGCGTTACTAATATACCAACGTGGCTAAGGTTGGCAGCTATATTCTTGTATTTTATTCCATCCTTTTTTTGCAAAAGCGATTTCCTATCTTCTCTAGATAGTATGATTCCCTTAATCTCTTTGCTATCTTGTAATATTTCAATTTTAACTATATCCCCAACAATAATGTCTTTAATTCCAATACACGGGATGTCTTTTTTGTCTGTACGAACCAAACAGCTATTGGAATAAAATTCTATTACTAACCCAGTTTGAACTTTTTGCATAATAAGCACAAAATACACTAAAGGAAGAAATATAAAAAGTTATGAAGAGCTTACAATCAAAAGATAATTTAATCTGGCTTGACCTAGAGATGACTGGCTTGGATCCTGAAAAAGAAAGAATCATTGAAATTGCTACATTAATTACAGACTCTCAACTTAATATTTTGGCCGAGGGACCAAATTTGATAATAACGCAACAAACCTCGTTGTTAGACCAAATGGACGAATGGAATCAGAATCAACATGGTTCATCAGGACTGATAGATGCTGTAAAGGAGAGTTCTATTACTGAACAGATGGCTGAAATAGAGACATTAGATTTTGTTTCAAAATACGTTGGTCCAAATCAATCACCCATGTGTGGAAATACTGTTTCGCACGACAGAAGATTCTTAGCTAAATATATGCCCAGATTGGAATCTTATTTTAATTATAGGCATATAGATGTATCTTCTTTTAAAGAAGCCGCAGTTAGGTGGATGAATGAAGCTCAAGTATATGAGAAAGAAGGGTCTCATAGGGCTATGGGGGATATAAAAGAGTCAGTTGCAGAATTAAAATTCTATAAAAATCTTTTTTTACCAGAGGACTAATTAATCTTTTTTATTTAAAGGTTGGATGTTTAATGGAAACGGGCTTATCTGTCCCTTGCTTTCCTTTATTTTTGCTTCCCCGGTCTCCTTTACCTCATCTATTCTTATAATTGCATTCATAGGAATATAACTTCTTTGTACATCTGTAAATTCATTTTTGAGTTTTTCTAATGAAGGGTCTACAACTAGTTGTTTGTCTTTATTGAATATATAATCCTCAACCTCAATGAAACCGTACATATCGCTTTGAAAAATTTGTTTGGCAAAAACTTCGTATACTTCACCAAGTTGGATGAAAATTATCTTGTAAACGTTTCTAGATTTCATAATACTTAACTATATGGGTACGAAACTTTATATTAAAACCTATGGCTGTCAAATGAACGAATATGATTCGGACAAGACCGTAGATATTTTAAAAGAAAAAAAAGGAGTAGAGCTAACAAATGATGTCAAAGATGCTGACATCATTCTACTAAATACTTGCTCTATAAGAGATAAGGCTGAATCGAAAGTTTATTCAGAACTTGGAAGACTTAACAAACTAAAAGAAAAAAACCCTAACCTAAAAATAGGTGTTGGAGGGTGTGTTGCAACCCAAGAAGGCAGCAATATAATCAAACGCGCTCCCTATGTTGATCTTATATATGGCCCTCAAACCCTTCATAGAGTTTCTGATTTGTTGGACGTTGATCCTAAAAAGGGCATCAAAGCAATTGATATAACTTTTCCTATTGAAGAAAAATTTGATTCTTTGCCAAAACCAACCTCAGGAGGCCCTTCAAGATATGTTGCTATCATGGAGGGGTGTTCAAAATATTGCTCTTTTTGTGTTGTTCCTTATACCAGGGGTGATGAGGTAAGCAGAAAGCCTGAGCAAATTTTTGATGAGGTTGCTCGCCTTGCTGAACAGGGAGTAAGTGAAATTACATTTTTAGGACAAAATGTAAATTCATACAAAATGCCATATAAGGATAGAGTTTTAAGGTTGTCAGATCTCATAGAGATAACAAGCCATATAGATGGAATCGAAAGAATCAGGTATACAACCTCTCACCCCTTAGACATGACGGATGATTTAATTGAGGCATATCAATATATACCACAACTGGTGAGCCAACTTCACTTACCGGTGCAATCAGGGTCAAATAAAATTCTAGAGAAGATGAAAAGAAATTACACAATAGATATTTTCCACGATGCAGTTCAAAGAATTAAATCTTTCAGACCAGATCTGAGGGTTTCATCTGATTTTATTGTAGGCTTTCCTGGAGAATCTCATCACGATTTTATGCAGACCATGGATCTAGTTAATGAGATAGAATTTGATTCTTCTTTTAGTTTTATTTATTCCAAGAGGCCTGGAACTCCTGCCTCTAAATTAGAGGATGTGACCCCATTAGAGGAAAAGAAAGAACGCCTTAAAACGCTTCAAGACAGGTTAAACCATTTTCATAGAAATCATAGCAAGAGTATGGTTGGAAGTATTCAAAGATGCCTTGTAACCGGCATTGCAAAAAAAAGATCAGATCAACTCCAAGCAAGAACAGAATGTAACAGAGTTGTAAATTTTGATCTTGAAAACATAGGTTTTATAGGAAAACTAGTAGACATAGAGATTACAGAGGCATTATCCTATTCTTTGTTAGGAACTTTGCATAATCCAAGAGGCAAAATTTAAAAATTAATGCAAGAAACTAAAACCGCTTTAAGAAACATTTCTTTACAACCATCTAATGCAGAAAGAATAGCCTTATTTGTTGGAGAGCTTAATGGTAATTTAAAACTAATTGAAAAAACTTTTTCAGTAAAAATTTTTCATAAAGGCGATGAAGTAAAAATAACGGGTAACGAAAAAGATATTAAATACGCCTCTGATGCAATTTTAGATTTATACAATTTAACAAAGAAAAATATTGAAATTAGCAAAGAAGCTGTTCACTTAACAATACAATCTCACTTGAATTTGAGCCTATCAAAAAAAGCTGAGGTTATTGATTCAGACATTCATATACGAACACCGAAAAAGATTGTCAGACCAAGAGGAGGCAACCAGCAGAGCTATATTAAAAATATAAATAATTACGAGATAAACTTTGGTATTGGTGATGCTGGAACTGGTAAAACCTATATAGCCGTGGCAGCAGCTGTGGAGGCTCTTCTTGGTGATAAGGTTCAGCGCATAGTATTAATTAGGCCAGCCGTAGAGGCCGGTGAGAAACTTGGTTTTTTACCTGGCGATCTCTCACAAAAAGTTGATCCTTATCTAAGACCACTATATGACGGGCTTTATGAGATGCTAGGCGTTGAAAAAACAGCCAAGTTAATTGAAAAAGAAGTAATTGAAGTTGCTCCCCTTGCTTATCTTAGAGGACGAACACTTAACAATTCTTTTATCATCATGGATGAAAGTCAAAATACAACTGTAGAACAAATGAAGATGGTCCTAACAAGAATAGGTTTTGGCTCAAAAGCAGTTATTAACGGTGACTTAACTCAAGTTGATTTACCTAAACACATTACTTCAGGCCTTGATCACGTTATTCATGTTTTGAAGGAAACAGATGGCATTGGTATTACTCGATTTTCTTCAAACGATGTGGTGAGACACCCTCTTGTCAGAAAAATAATTGATGCATATAAAAAATTTGAATCAAACATAAATAAGTGAGCTTAATAATTTCTCTAGATGAGGGCATTAATATTGAAAAGCCTCTCAATAATAAATTAGACAAGATTGTATCTATAATTCTTGATGAAGAGAAAATGTCTGACTGTGTTATAAATTTACGATTATTGGATGATAAGGAAATGAAAAAATTAAACATGCAATTTCGTCAAAAAGCTACAACTACAAATGTATTATCTTTTCCAAATGATGATGTTTCAGTTAAACAAACAAAAAATATTGGTGATATTGCAATCAGTGTTGAGTATGTTAAAGCAGAAGCTGAAAAAGAGGGCAAAACTTTTGATGACCATATTGTTCACATGTTGGCCCATGGTGTATATCATATACTTGGATATGATCATGAAAATAATGAAAATGCTATGATCATGGAAAATAAAGAAATACAAACTTTAAAAAAAATAAACATTGGTAATCCTTATTAAATGAATCAAAATTTAGATAGCGACGACAGTCACCCTCCTTCGGGAATCTTATCAAAAATAAAAAAATTTTTTAGAAACCCGTTCTTCATTAAGACTCAATCTGTTTCAGATGTCACAGACTTCCTTAAAGATGCTGTTGACCTTAACATCATTGATAAAGAGGCTGAATCCATTGCTAATAAAGCAATAAGGCTCGGCAATACAACTATCAAAGAAATAATGGTGCCTAAGGTTGATATGGTGACATTTGGAATTGATGAAGAAATTAACACCATTATAGAAAAGATCAATGCGTCTGGTCATTCTAGATATCCGGTATTAGGGCAGGAAAGGGATGAGGTAAAAGGTATTTTGCTTGCAAAAGATATGTTGCCTAAAATTTATGGCGGAATTGCAGAATTTAGTCTAGCTGAAATGCTGCGAGAAGCAAATGTAGTCCCTGAAACTAAAAAAGCTGATTCATTGCTTGAAGAGTTTAAGAAAGATAGATCACATATTGCTGTTGTCATTGATGAATATGGAACTATATCGGGGCTAGTTACTATCGAGGACATTCTGGAGGAGTTAGTTGGTGAAATTGAAGACGAGCATGATGTTGATGAGGAAGAAATAATTAAAATATCACAAAATATCTATACAGCAGATGCTAAGGTTGAAATCGAAGACTTCACAGAATTTTTTAATCTAAATATAGACCCTTTAGAAATAGATGCAGAAACATTGGGTGGATTTATTATTAGTGAATTGGGAGTGCTTCCCAAAAAAGGTGACGTTGTAAAAATTGAAAATCTTTCAATCAAAGTCACCCATGCTGATGACAGAAAAATAGATAAAGTTCAAATAACAAAATCTTAATGGCCCTTAAGCAATACTTCACTGCATTCGTGTTTGGGCTTATTGGAATTTTTGCCTTTGCGCCCTTCTCCATCAAGCCGCTGTTATTAGTATCGTACGCGTACTTAATAAGATCTGTATTAATTAACAACACCCATACATTTAAGAAATTAATATTTTGGGCAATTGGTCATTGGGGTTTCGGAATGTCTTGGTTAATAGTAAGTGTTTACTATTATGGAGAAACAAGTATATTCATATCTCTTATTATTTTTGCTCTATTAACTTTATTCCTTACACTATGTTTTGGGCTGCCTTTAATTGCACTAAAATACAGATTACACAGTGGCAAATCAGGGTCTAAATATTTAGAAATTTTATATATTTCAAGCCTTCTAATTTTATTTGAATTATCAAGATATTATTTATTAAATGGAGTTCCGTGGTTAATTCCAGGAACTATTTTTCTAGATACACCACTTCATTCAATTTATTCTCTTGTTGGAGTTACAGGAGGCTCTTTTATCGTTTATCTCATAGCTACTTCAATAGCAACTTTTTGGGAGCACAGATATAAAATATTTTTTGGATCTTTAATATTATTTATTCCAATAATTGATAAAAACGTAAAAACTGAATTCGATCTTAACGTTTCAATAATTCAACCCTCCTCCGATCCCTTCCAAAAATACAATCTTGGCTATAAGTCATATATTGAAAATAATATTCTTAATCTGATAAAAGACACCTCAGCAGAATCACAAATGATTGTGCTGCCTGAAGCAGAGCTTCCGTATTCGTTAAATTCAAATGATTTTAGCCAGTTCATTAATAAAATTAATAAAAAAGATAAAGAAATTATTATGGGTGTTTGGAATATTGACGATAAAACGCTTCTTAACTCATTAATTAATGTTAATACCAATGAAATCTATAATAAAAGACATCTAGTGCCATTTGGTGAATATATACCCTTCATAAGCTCATTAAGGAGCCTAATAGACTTTTTTGATATGCCCATGTCAAATGTTGCTCATGGCAGCAGTATTCAGGAAAACATTCAAATTAGCAGTTTAGATGGGATAAGCTTCTCGCCACTCATTTGTTTTGATGTGGCTTTTGGAAATACTGTTAGAAAAAGCAACGTTAGTTCAAATTTTATAATTAATGTTAGTAATGATACTTGGTTTGGAAAATCAATGGGCCCATATCAGCACCTAGCAATAACAAGAATTAGAGCTATAGAAAATAATAAATGGATTATAAGAGCTACTAATGATGGGATTTCAGCAATAATAACAAATAATGGAACAATTGTTGATAAAATCGATAAAAATATCTCAGGCGTAATTAACTCTGGTATTAATTTTACCTATAAAAGAAGCTTATATAATATTTTTGGACACTATATTCCATTTATATTCGCTATAATAATGGTTGTAACATTGTTTATAATTGATTTATGCTCAAAAAGAAAAAAATATTAACATTATTGCTACTCTCAGTATTTACATATGCTGAAAGCGCCCATATTGAAGTTGATATATCTGAACAAAGACTATATTTAATGGAAAACAGCATAATCAAAGCTTCTTATCCAATCTCCACATCTAAATATGGAGAGGGTAGTATTGAAAATTCATTCAAAACACCACTTGGGGAGCATTCTATTAAAGAGATGATTGGTGAAGAGGTAAAGATAAACACTATATTTACTTCAAGAATAAATACTAAAAGATCAGCAACTATAATTGATCAGTTTGAGGATACCGATAATGACTATGTGACATCCAGAATAATGTGGCTAGATGGCGAAGAGGATGGTTTCAATAAAGGTGGAAATGTTGACTCTTTTCGAAGATACATATACATCCACGGAACCCATGAAGAGGGGCTAATAGGCACAAAAGCATCACATGGCTGCATTAGAATGTTTAATTATGATGTAATTGAATTATTTAATTTAGTAAATATTGGGACAAAAGTTCTAATTAGAGTCTAATATACCAAATTATAAATACTTACTAAAAGTTACCTGCAACTGAGGACATAGCAAAATTAAGTTTTTCCTTTCTATCGTCCCCCGAAGGCGCAACATTTAGCTTTTCTCCACTTTGTGCAAGTTTTATAAGTAATTCACTAGGTTTGTATGCGTCATTTCCAGTAATTTCATAATATTTCTTTAATTTATCAACAACAACGTCTAAGCCCATAGCATTGGCATGATGCATTGGCCCACCTCTCCATATTGGAAAACCATACCCATTAATATAAACAACATCTATATCTGCTGCTCTTTGGGCTACACCCTCTGATAATATATCAGCTCCCTCATTAATAAGAGCTAGAATACATCTGTCAGTAATTTCTTCGTCTGAAATTTCTCTTCTTGTAAAACCATTCTCTGCAGAAATCTTTTCATAGACTTCTTCGTTTTCTGGAGCGGGGTTAGGAGCTCTTGAGCCTTCACTATAGTTGTAATAACCTTTGCCATTTTTTTGACCGAATCTATCGTTATCACATAAATAATCTCCAATCTTTGCATGAAGTGGCGATTCAACACCGCTAAGCTTTCTTGCTCTCCAGCCAAGATCAAGACCGACTAAATCCATCATTCTAAATGGACCCATATTTAATCCAAATGATTCTATTGCTTGATCAATTTGATGGGGAAGGGCGCCCTCAAGAAGAAGCATATTAGCCTGTGCTGTATAGTTAAAAAGCATCCTATTGCCAATAAAGCCTGGTGCATTAAGAGATACAACCGCAGCCTTTTTTATCTTCTTACTAACTGTCATTACACTAGCTAATGTTTCATGAGATGTCTGTTCTCCACGAACTACTTCTAACAATCTCATGATATTAGCTGGACTAAAGAAGTGAGTACCTACTACCTTTTCAGGCCTTTTAGTTACTGATGCTATTGCATCTACATCTAATCCAGAAGTGTTACTTGCAAGTATTGCATTTTCATTAGTATGCTCATCAAGATTTTTAAAAATTTCTAGTTTTAAATCTAGATTTTCATATACAGCCTCGATTGCAATATCGACATCATGTAAATCTTTATATTCTAGGCTTGATGATATTAGTCCAAAAACCATATCTTTTTGCTCGGGCGTCATTCGGCCTTTACCAACCATAAAGTCATAATTTTTTTCTATTACAGAAAGACCTCTTTTCAAATTTTCTTCGTCTTGATCAATTATATGGACTGGAATTCCTGCATTAGCAAAACACATAGCAATACCTCCACCCATAGTTCCTGATCCAATGATTCCAGCTTTTTTAATATCCATTGAAGGGGTGTCGGCAGGAACATCTGAAATTTTTGATGCAGCTCGCTCTCCAAAGAATATATGAATCATTGCTTCTCTTTGCGGGTGCATTAGGCACTCAACAAATAACTCTCCTTCTTTTTTTAAGCCTTCATCAAAATCATCAAGACTTATAGCAGCCTCTACACATTTAATGATTTGACCTGGTGCAAATTGACCCTTTCTTGCCTTAGCTGCCAAAGCTTGCGCCTCAACTAAAACATTTTCTGATCCTCTTGCTTCGATCATTTTTTCATTAAGATCACGAACTTTAGGGTGATTAGAGCCTTCTTTTGCCTTTTCTTTAGCAAATTGAATAGAATCTTCTACAACATTATCAGATAGTGAGTCCACAACTCCCATATCTAAAGCTTTTTTGGCAGGTATATGTGCTCCTGTAAGCATCATTTTAAGCGCCTCTGAAGGGCCAGCCAGCCTAGGAAGTCTTTGTGTTCCGCCTCCACCAGGTAAAAGACCTAAATTTACCTCAGGTAGACCAACAAATGCTTGTTTAGAGGCTATTCTGTAGTTACAACAAAGCGCGGTTTCTAGTCCACCACCGAGTGCTATACCATTAATGGCTGCTACCAAAGGCTTGGAACAATACTCCATTTTTTTAAATACATCGTTCAAGTTATGCCCGCTCATATTTCCACCAAACTCTGAAATATCTGCTCCAGCTATAAATGCTCTTCCTTTACCTGTGACAACTACACCAACAACATTTTCATCAGCTTCTGCCTTGGCAATGCCCTCAAAAAGACCATTCCTAACACCCTCACTTAGAGGGTTAACAGGAGGGTTATCTACAGTTAAAAGCGCAACGCTATCAACAATTTCATAGTGGACTGTTCCTTTCAATTTATGCTCCTTAAAAATTATGACTTGCATTATACATAAAAAATAAGCGTATTTACTCTTATAAAATTGCTCATTTATTGAGTATTTGAAATAAATTAAATTTATTTATAAAAACTATTGATAATATAATATAAGTGAATATAATAATACATGTCAGCACTCCTCTCCCCCTATTAGATTTGCTGACACTCTGGAATCTTATGGAGGGCTCAGTCCCTCCATTTTTAAATAATATTTTTAAAATGAGTAAAAATGAGTAAGTATAAAGAATTATTTGAAACTGTAATCTTGGTAAGCGTTTTCGTGATATCTGTTCTTGCAATTGGCCCAATAGCTTAATTGCAACATTATATATATAATTTTTTTATGAAAAAAATCTTATTAAGTGTTTTTTGTCTATTTGTTGGTCAAAATATTCATGCCTGTCCGGATCTTCTTAATTCTGATATGAGAATACTAGATTCTGCAGATACACAAAATTTATGTGCGTATGAAGGCAAAACATTGTTAGTAGTTAACGTAGCTAGTAGATGTGGCTATACGTATCAATACTCTGGGCTTCAAAATTTATATGAAAAGTATAGAGATAGTAACTTTGTAGTTTTGGGCTTTCCATCAAGAGATTTCTTTCAAGAATATTCAAATGAAAGTGCCGTGGCTGAATTCTGTTCTACTGAATATGGAGTTGAATTTCCTATGTTCGCAACAGTAAAGGTAAGAGGGAATAAAGCTCACCCTTTTTACATTAAATTAAAAGAGGAATCAGGTGTTGAGCCAACATGGAATTTTAATAAGTATTTAATTTCAAAAGAGGGAAGGGTTGTTTCAACATTTAAATCTGCTGTGAAGCCAGATTCTTTAGAGTTAATTTCTGCAATCGAGGAAATACTTTAATACTAATCAGATACCAAAACTTTCTTAGGTTTGTTAAGGGCGAATATTCCGTTATCAACAACTCCAGGAATATTGTTTAATAAAGCTTCCATACTTTCTGGATTTGATATATCAAGACCTTTGATATCCAATATTTCATTACCTTGGTCGGTAATAAAACCGGTCCTATATATCGGTGCTCCCCCCATAGAGACAATTTTTCTTGCAACCAGGCTTCTGCTTTCAGGAAGAACCTCCAAAGGTAAGGGAAAAGCCCCAAGCTGAGACACTAGTTTTGTTTTATCAACAATACATATAAATTCATTGGAAGCAGATGCAACAATTTTTTCTCTTGTATGAGCGCCACCACCTCCTTTTATTAGCTCATAATTTGGAGAAACTTCATCTGCACCATCTATGTAATAGGCAATATCTAAAACATCATTTAGATTAAAAACCTTAATACCTTTTTCACATAGTAAGCTCGATGATACTTCTGAGCTTGACACAGCGCCTGCAAAGAAATTTTTATAGGCACCAAGCTCTTCTATAAAAAAATTTACAGTAGAGCCAGTTCCAATACCTAAAATCATTTTAGGGTGAAGTGTATCTTTAATATAATTTATTGCTTGTTTAGCAACATTTATCTTTGAGCTACTCATGTCTGTATAATACAAGAAAAATAACAATAGATAATTATCTTGAGATTAAAAATAAAAAAAACAGGTTCTTTTAAGAACTCTAAAAGATATTTAAAATTAATTGAAGATGCGTCTGTATATGATGTAGCAATAAACTCGCCAATAACATATGCACCCAATTTATCTTTAAAAGAAAAAAATAAGATCTTTCTGAAAAGAGAAGACTTGCAACCAATTTTTTCTTTTAAAAATAGAGGAGCTTACAACAAAATAATAAATTTATCTGATTCTGAAAAGAAAAGGGGTGTTATAGCTGCCTCGGCGGGAAATCATGCTCAGGGCGTTGCAAGTGCTTGTAAAAAACTAAAAATAAAGTGCATTATTGTAATGCCAATAACAACACCTGAGATAAAAGTTAAAGATGTAAAAAGGTTTGGTGCAAAAATAATACAGCACGGTGATGATGTAAATACAGCTTTACAAGAGGCAAAATCTTTATCAAAGAAAAAGAAATTAACTTTTGTCCACCCTTTTGATGATCCTTATACTATTGCCGGTCAAGGAACAATTGGAAAAGAAATTCTTGAAGATAACAATCATTATGATGCTATATTTGTTCCAGTTGGGGGTGGAGGAATTTTAGCAGGCGTATCTTCATGGATTGCTCAACATAACAAAAAGATCAAGATAATTGGAGTTGAGGTAGAGGATTCAGCTTGTTTTACAGAAGCAATAAAAGCCAATAAAAGAGTTACGCTAAAAGAAGTTGGTTTATTTGCTGACGGTGTCGCAGTTTCTCAAGTTGGTAAAAATAATTTTGATGTTTTAAAAGAATGTGTCGACGAGGTTATAACAGTAACAGTAGATGAAGTTTGTGCTGCTGTAAAAGATATATTTGAAGACACCAGAGTGCTATCAGAACCAGCTGGAGCGCTTGCTTTAGCAGGACTAAAAGTTTATTCAAAAAAAATTAAAGGTAAAAAATTATTAGCCATAAGTAGTGGTGCTAATGTCAACTTCCAACGGCTGAACTTTATTGTTGAAAGATCTGAGTTGGGTGAGAATAGAGAAAAAATACTTAGTATAAAAATACCGGAACAGCCAGGAAGTTTTTTAAATCTTTCCAGAATATTTGGGACATCATTAATAACTGAGTTTAATTATAGAAAATCAGATTTAAATGACGCATATGTTCTTGTTGGTGTTAGAACTAAGACAGATAAGTCGTATCAGGTTTTAAAAAATAAATTAATAAAATCAAATTTTGTCTTTAAAGACCTAACAAAAAATGAGATTTCTAATGATCATTTAAGACATATGGTTGGAGGAAGAATAAATCAACAAAGTCAAAAAAATGAAAGAATTTTTAGAGGCGAGTTTCCTGAAAAGCCTGGAGCCCTTTTAACATTCCTAGAAAAATTTGGCAGCAACTGGAACATATCGCTATTTCATTATAGAAATCTTGGTTCTGCTTTTGGAAAAATATTAATTGGAATTGAGGATAATAATTCTAATAAGCTAAATCTTCTTAAACACTTAAATAAAACAGGAACCTTGTTTACAGAAGAAACTTCAAATAGAGCGTATAAAGATTTTTTAAAATAATTAATACTTTAATCTAAATTTAATTGAGTAGACTTCATCAGACGGATTATCCCATGGTTTGTTGAAAATATCTGATTTAGAAAAGCTGTCATCCTCATCAAAGCTTTCACCACCTCTTGAATATACTAGATAGAGATAAGATAAAGGAGCTAGCTCATATTTATATCTTATTTGAAATGATGCAACACCCTGGGTAAAGGGTTTTACAGAATCGTTTGATTCAAATAAATAACCTTTATTATTAGAAACCAAACTTTTAGGATTGCTTGCTTTAAAAGCTACAAATTGACTTTTCAATCTGATTTCATGCTTATTTCCCTTAAACCAATTTAAATCAATTGATACGGTGTCTTGTTCAGAGTCATATAGACCAAATTTATTATCATCAACCCAGACTAACCATTCATTCTCCTTGCGATTTCTATACTGCAAGTTAATCTTAATATTATCGTTTGGAAAAAATGAACCCGCTATTTTATAAAACTCTCTTTTATATCCATTAGAGCTAAATGTATTGTATTTGCTACCTTTTTCGAAGCTCATTCTCCAATCATAGGTCCAAAACTCACGGTTAATTGCTTCATAATCCAGAGTTACACTCTTTCTATCTCTATATTTTATATATGGAAAGTTAGAATTTTTTCTTGTTATTGTGGTGTTTTTTCCTGAGGTTTTAGCGGCAAATTCAAATTTCAGCTTTGAAGTATTCTTAAAGACGATTTCATTTTTTTGATCTATCTTTAATGGGTTAGAATTTCCTTTGGTGTCCGAGTCATAATTTAAATCAAACATAACATCCATTTGATTTATATATGACTCTTTTGCAAAGTTTATTAACTTTTTTCCGCCACCAAGGCCAAGATGTATCCAATCAGACCTGCTTAGATATCCAAAATCATTTAACTGAAACCCTTTATCAAAATATAAAATACTGCCAGAAAAATATGAAAAATCTGATGGTTGATAATTAAATTGAGACCTGTAACCAAACTTAGAGCTATCATCCTTTTCAGAGAAAAGAATATCGGTGAAGTATGTTAATTGTTCTGATTTTACAGATACATAATCTATTGCATTTACGGTTGATGTTGTTCCATTAAATTTATCCTCAACATGAGTTAGCATATATCCTAGAGTCTTATCCCCTAAATTACTTCGGGACCTGAGCGCATAGTAATTTCTTCCCAATGAAAAAGCCTCATCATCTTCTTGTGCTGCAAAGAAACCTAACTCATTGTTTCCACTTTTTTGTGTATATCTGAATGCATAATTAATATCCGAGTAGTTTTTTTTTGTATTTTCACACTCTTCATAATTCTCTGTTTTTTCACACTCATAACTGGGAGCCGAGCCAATTCTTCTAGTATTAATTACAGAATAACGATTATAATTACTGATATTAAATAAAGATTGATTTTCAGTAAAAAACGCTCTTCTTTCAGAATAAAAAGTTTCTCGAGCAGAAAAATTTATTACAACATCATCGCTTTCAGCTTGTCCAAAGTCTGGATTAAATGTTGCGTTAATTTGTTTGCCAGTTCCAGAGTTATAAAAAATTTCAGCACCTATGTTGTTATTTTTAAATTTTGTAATTGTATTTTGAGAGGATGATAAATATGGAAAGAAATTTAATTTCGATTTTGTATAGTTGTCAATTTCTAAAGAGTCTAATTTTTCAAAGTAATCAGGTCTACTTGCCATAGTTCCTGAGCTACTGACCCAGGTTTGATCAATAGATTTATATCGCAAAGCTGTATATTTTATGTTTCTCTTATCTCCAGACGGCTGGCTCATAAGGGCAACATTCCAAGGTATATAAAACTCAGATACCCAATAATCATCATATTTCTTTGTTTTTGCTACCCAGTCTCCATCCCAATCAGTTTTGAAGCCTCCTTTTTTTAGCTTTATGGCATCCAATAGAGAGTCTGCCAATGATACTGAAAAAATATAGGCTTTATTGCCATCTCCATCAAAGTCAATATTAATAGCATTCCTGTCACTTAATGAGCTTGACTCATCCCTTAATGTTTTTTTTGATGACATGGATGAGTTGCTTTGATAATTTACAAAACCAACATATATACCATCTTCATTTGTAAAGATATAAGCGGTTGTTTTATCTTTAGATTTTTCAAGATTATAAGGGGAGGTTTGGTAGAACTCTTTAATAGAAAAGGCTTTAGCCCATTCTGATTCATCTAAATTTCCATCTATAGTTATAGTCTCACCATTTGCGTAGCAAGCTGAAAAAATTAAAAGAAAAAAAGTAAATTTGTGCATAAAATGAAGTAGCATTATATGCTAATCTACTTTAGGAAAATATATATATTAACTATAAGAAATTATTTTTGTTTCAGTGAAGACCTTTTGATATTTTAGATCATGATGTTCAGCAAATGCCTCTGAAAGAATTTGATAATCGTACCCAAGCCCTATAATAATTGGCTTTTTTTTGAAATTACTAAAACAAGATAAAGCCCTATCAAAATAGCCTCCACCGTATCCAATTCTATAACCATTGATGTCCACTCCAACAAAAGGAATAAACATTAAATCAAATAAATTTGGCTCTAAATATTTTTTATTATCAATTTCGTAAATACCATATTTATTTTTAACTAGAGTGTCATTAGTGGTGTATAAATTGAATTTCATCTTTTTTTTAGGAAAAATTTTTGGCATATAAATATTATGCGAGCGTTTAAGTAATTCTTTTCTTAAAAGATTTACATTTATCTCCTGTCTATAGGGAAAGTAAAGCAGTACATTTTTATCCTTAGACAGATCAAAGTTTTCTATTATATTTTTTTGAACTTTAATATCTAATTGTTTTTTTGATTGATATGAGAGTGTGCGCCCCTGCTCAAGAAGTGATTTTCGAATTTTATTTTTCACCATAAATTGAGCCGAGGCTAACAAACCAAATCACCGCCATGTGTTTTACCTGAACCGAAAGGTCAGGTGGTGAATTTCATATCAAATCAGGCTTCCCTGTATAGGTATTGCACAACATAGATAGTGGAATATCACCTATTTAATAGTATCGGTTCAAATTTAACAACACATTAGCGAATGAACCAGAATGTACAGAAAGTATAGGATATATAGGTCTTTTATAAAAGACTATTTTTCTAAAGCTAGATTAATTTTATTTATCATTGATGATAGATCAATTTGATCATCGTTTCTTTTTTCACTCGGATTAGATATAAGCTTATTAGCAAGACTAAGGCCGGCTATTATTAATGCGTTATTTTTATCACTTATAGTATCGAGTTCAGAATTTAATAGTTGAGCAGCTTTAATTAATTGATCTTTTTCCCCAGATGGGCATGCCAGAGTCAAATCTCTTCCAAAAATCCTTAGAGATAGTGTTTCCATTTCACTCATTATTATTTTTATAATTAAGTTTTTTTTCTAAAACAGCAATTTCTTTGCCAAGTAAAATTTTATTTTTTTTCCATTCTCTTTCTCTGAGAACATACGAATCAATAATTCCTTTTTGTTCATTGAAGCGCTTTATGAGAAGATCAATTTTATTTTCAAGATCTTGAATTAAAAAATTATTTTCATCTGACATAACATTAGTTTAATTGTACATTCATCAATTGGAAAGTTTGTTTAATAAAAGAGTAAAATAAGACATGGACAATAAAATTTATAAATCACGAAGAGAGTCTTTAAAGACCATTCTTCCAAAAGATTGCGCATTGATAATTCCTGGAGCAGAGCTTCAGTATAGGAACGCAGATTCGTCATATGCCTTAAGACAGGAAAGTAGTTTTTACTATTTTTCAGGATTTTGCGAGCCTTCGTCTCTTATGGTTATGGTGCATCTAGAAGATAATATCTCTTCTATAATTTTTGTACCGCCTAAAGATAAGTTAAGAGAAATTTGGGATGGCTATAGAGCGGGACCCGTTGGAGCAGTTGATGACTATGGGTTTGATCAGGCTTTCGATAATACTAAGCTTAATGAGCTAATGCCCGAGTTGCTTCAAGGAATCAAAAAGGTTTTTTATCCCATTGGCAAAAAAAGCGGATTTGATCAGAATATTATAGATTGGACTTGTGCTGCTAGTTCAAAAGATAGACATTCTCAATCCATTGATATTGCTGACGGGTCTTCAATGATTGGAAATTTGAGGCTTGTAAAAGATAGTCATGAGATAGAGATCATGAAAAAAGCCTGTGAAATTTCTGCTGAATCCTTTATAGAAGTCATGAAGAATATTAAGCCCGGACAAAATGAACAATTAATCGAATCAAAATTTTTATATGAGTTTGGAAAAAGAGGAGGAAGGTTTCCTGCTTACACTCCTATAGTTGCTGGAGGTGAAAATGCATGTGTTCTTCATTACATTGAGAACAATCAAGATCTAAATGAATCTGATTTGATACTGGTTGATGCTGGTTGTGAGTATAAGATGTATGCATCAGATATCACCAGAACTTTTCCCGTAGGAGGGAAATTCTCTGATGAACAATTGGCTATATATAATATCGTTCTTGAGGCAAATAAAGCTGCAATCGATGCAGTTAAAACTGGCAATAATATTATGGAACCTCAAGTTATTTCTGAGCAAGTTATCACAAAAGGTTTGGTTGAGCTTGGTATCTTAAAAGGCAATCCTGAGGAGCTTCATAAAGAAGGTTCATTTAAAGATTTTTATATGCATAAAATAGGACATTGGCTAGGCTTAGATGTTCATGATGTTGGAGATTATATGGAGAATGGAGAGTTTATGAAGTTTAAGCCCGGTATGATTACAACCATTGAACCTGGAATATATATAAGTAGCTCAATGAACGTAGATGACAAATGGAAGGGCATTGGTATAAGGATTGAAGATGATATATTGGTCACTAATGACGGAAATATAAATTTAACTGAAAAAGTTCCATCATGCCCCAAAGAAATTGAATCATTGATGGCTTAAAATATGAATGTTCCAATTATTATTTCTGGTGGTGGAATAATTGGTAACTATATTTCTTTAAGATTAAAGCGTCACAATATTGAATCATTAATTATTGAAAAAACTTCAGAAATCCTTGATTATTCCGAAGGCATTAGAACACTTACACTTAACAACCATTCGCTGTCCTTACTAAAAAAGGAAAAAATAGAGATTGAAAGCGCGCCTATAAATCAAATCAATGCTTTTGATGGAGAGGGAACTGGGAGAATAAAGTTTAAATCGGATGATATAGGTGAAAATTTCTTATCCCATGTTGTCATGTTTAATACATTAAAAAATAAACTTGCAAAAGCTTGCCATGAAAGAACAGTTTTTGATAATCAAATTGAGGCTATTCAAAGCCTTAATCAAAATGACACAAATGAGGTCTTATTATCTAATGGTAGCAGCATTGAGGCACAAATAGTTGCAGGATGTGATGGCAGGAACTCTAATGTGGCCAAGCTTTCTGGGCTATCCTATAAGTCTTCAGAATATAATCAGACAGCAATAACATTTATTTGCAAAGCAGATAAAAACTTTGAAAGAAAAATTGCTCATCAGGTATTTTCAGAGAAAGGAATTTTTGCACTAATGCCTATGCCTGATGGAAAAGTAAAAGACAACAGATGCACTATTGTTTGGTCGGTAAGTAATAAAAACCTAGAGGCTTTATCAATAAATGATTTTGTGGAATCTAATTTATCTTTTTTTGAATCAAAGCTTGGAATAAAAATGAAAATAGATTCTGAATTGCTCCATTTTCAATTATCAAACCATCATTTTGAAAATTATATAAATAATTCCATAGTCTTAATAGGAGATGCTGCACATTCTATTCATCCTCTAGCGGGCCAGGGCATCAATATAGGTTTTGCTGATGCTGATATATTTTGTGAAGAGGTGGTAGATGCCTATAACAAAGGGGTGGCTATAAATGAGGCGGCTGTTTTAAAAAAATATGAGATTAGAAGAAAGGGTATGAATTTATTAATGTTAAGGTCCATGGATTTCTTTGTTTATTTTTTTAATGATAATAATTCCTATATTAGGTTGTTAAGAAATTGGGGACTTAAGACAGTTAATAAAACGAAGTTTATTAAAGCATTTTTTACAAGGCACGCTTCTGGCCTAAATAAGATTTAATTATATCTTTTGGCCTTTAGCTCTGAGCTCTTCAAGAACAACGCTTATACCTTTTTTATCGATTATTCTCATACCTTTTGCAGACACTTTAAGATTTACAAATCTATTTTCAGATTCTACCCAGAATTTATGCGTATGTAGATTAGGAAAGAATTTCCTTTTTGTTCTATTTTTTGCATGAGAAACATTGTTCCCAGTCTGTGGTATCTTACCTGTTACTTGACATATTTTACTCATAGAATCGCGATTTTATAGAACACTGAGTAACATAGCAATACTATTATGAAACAAATTTTTCTATTAAGGCATGCAAAATCTGATTGGAGCACCATGGGTCAACAAGATTTTGATCGGAGGCTTGCTAGTAGAGGAATTAAAGATATTTCTTTAATCTCTGATTATGTAAAAAAAAATAACTTTAAACTAGACGAAGTTCTTTGTAGTAGCGCAAATAGAACTAAGGAAACTTTTGATTTATGTGCAGATGGATTTAATTTTGATATTAAAAATGCTAGATACCTAGATGACCTTTATTACGGCAATCATAAATCAATAATAGATTTATTAGTTAATGTTAATCAGTCTGTAAATTCATTGCTTGTTGTTGGACATAATCCAACTATGCATATTTTATTAGAGCAGTTAACAGGATTAAATATCAATAAGTATCCTACTTCTGCTCTTGCTCAAATTATTCTACAAAAAGAATGGAAAGACTTATTATTAAATAAATGTGAGTTAAAATTATTTCTTAGGCCTAAGGAGTTGAAATCTTGAAAGATATAGAAATTAAAATTATTAATCCTTTAATGGGAGATTCAATCCCGATTCCAAAATATGAGACCAAAGGGTCTGCAGGAATTGATTTAAGAGCATGTATTGAAGAAAAAGTTCTTTTGGCAGCCGGAACCACTTTCATGGTACCTATTGGTTTTGCTATGTATCTTGAAGATCCAAATTTAGCTGCTTTGGTTGTACCAAGATCTGGACTTGGATCAAAAAAAGGTATTGTATTAGGAAATTTAGTTGGTTTAATTGATTCAGATTATCAGGGCGAATTAATGGTCCCTGCATGGAATAGATCTAATAAGGATTTTGAAATTAATCCAGGTGACAGAATTGCTCAAATGATAATTGTTCCAGTTGTTCAGGCAAAATTTAAAATTGTAGAAAGTTTTAAAGAGTCAGAAAGGGGTGAAAAAGGTTTTGGTAGCTCGGGCTTAAATTGATTATCTTACTTTTTTTTACCAAATCTTTCTTCAAATTTCTGCACTCTTCCACCAGTATCTATAATTTTCTGGGTACCGGTATAAAAAGGATGAGAAGCAGAAGATATATCAAGTGGAAAATAAGGATATGTGTTTCCATCTTCCCATTTTTTAGTTTCAGAAGTTTCTAGAGTTGAGCGAATGATCCAGTATTTATCAGCACTAGAGTCATGGAATAAAACTTCTCTGTATTCAGGATGTATATCTTTTTTCATAATAAAATTAAAAATTAGGATGAGAACTATAACAAAAAACAATTTCTTTACAATCAAAAAATGAATATTTTTTTCTATGATGTGGCCATTTCAGTACCTTTAAGACAATGTTTTATTTATAGTTCTGATTCTAAAATAGAGAAAGGCAGTCGTGTTCTTGTCCCATTTGGAAATAGAAAAGTCATTGGACTGGTCATTAAAAAATCCAAGGCGGCCACAGGAACGAATATCGAGATTAAAAAGATAATTTCTTCAATAGATACACTTCCCATTTTTAACAAGTCGGTTTTTAATACTATATTATGGTCGTCTGAGTATTATCATCATCCTATTGGCGAGGCTTTTAATACCTTTATTCCTAATCAGCTAAGAAAAGTAAACAATAAAGCAATAGAACCTCTTACGATTGATAAACATCATCAAATATCTATAAATGAAAAAGAAAAAAGATTTGACCTAACATCCGATCAATCAAAGGCCTTAAAACAACTTTTAAAATTAAATAGCTTCCAGCCATCCTTGTTATATGGTGTTACTGGCTCAGGAAAAACTGAGGTTTACTTAGGATTGGTAGAAAATTGTATTAAGAATGGAAAGTCTGCACTTATTTTAGTCCCTGAAATAAATTTAACTCCTCAGTTATTTAATAGATTTACCTCTAGATTCAATGGCGATATAGGGCTCTATCATTCTAAACAAACTCCAGCCCAGCGACTAAAAGTTTGGTTAAAGGCTAGATTTGGCAATATCAAAATTTTAATTGGAACAAGATCTGCAGTATTAGTTCCAATGAAAAATATAGGATTAATTGTGATAGATGAAGAGCATGATCAATCTTATAGACAATCAGAGGGGCTCAAATTCTCTGCAAGAGATATCGGCATTAAACGAGCTCAGGAAGAAAATATTCCTATTGTGCTTGGATCAGCTACGCCTTCTTTACAAACATTAAGGTTAGTCAAAGAAGGGAAATATAAAAAAATTGATATGCTAACTAGAGTAGATGGAAAAAATCCCCCCAAACTTATTGCAATGGATATTAATGATACTGCTCTAATTGGTGGTATTGCCCCTGAAACTCTCAACATTATAGAGAGAACTCTTAACAAAAAAGAGCAAGTCTTAATTTTTATTAATAGAAGAGGGTTTGCACCAATATTCCAATGTGAATCATGCGGATGGATTGCTGATTGCAAATCTTGTGATTCTAATCTCGTATATCATCAAGAAAGATACAGGCTTATATGTCATAGATGTGAATCAGCATATAAAGTAAATGACGCATGCCCATCATGCCAATCTAAAAAGTTTCAAATGTATGGTACTGGAACCGAGCAGATCGAAGAGGTTTTGAGAACAAATTTTAAAAAAGTACCAATCATAAGGGTTGATCACGATACAACAAAAAAGGTCGGGGCGATGGAAGATATTATCAAAAAAATTAATTCTTCAGAATCCGCAATCTTGGTTGGCACTCAAATGCTTGCAAAAGGGCATGACTTTCCCAGGGTGACATTAAGCGTTATTCTCAATGCAGATAATGGACTAATAAGCCCTGAAATAAATGCCTTAGAAAAAATTTCACAACTTCTTATTCAAGTATCAGGAAGGGCAGGAAGAAGCAATAAACTTGGCAAAGTGATAATACAAACAAGATATCCAGATGATATCAATTTAGGTCAGATAAAGACTGGAAATTATATGAACTTTGCATCCCAATGCCTTGAAAGAAATAAAAAAAACAATCTTCCTCCTTATGCGGCAATGTGCCTAATAAGATGCTCTTCGCCAACTCAAAAGAGTAATTTGGCTTTCTTAGAAAAAGCTATTAATAAATTAGCCAATAGAAATGAAATATATGTCATTGGACCAATTCCATCAATGATTGCGAAATCAAAAGGCAATTACAGGCATAACATATATGTTCAGACTCCAAAAAGGACATACCTAAACAAAGTTTTAAAGTTTCTAGTAAAAGAGTTTGAGAGCTGGCCTGAGACAAAAAAGATTAAGTGGTCTTTTGACATAGACCCAATAGACATCAACTAGAGATATATTTTTAATATTTGTCCAGGATATATCGGCCTATTATTCAGTTTATTTTTTTGACTAATAGACTCTACTGTTACGCCAAATCTAATTGCAATCTCTGAAAGAACATCTCCTTTTTGGATCGTATACTCTAAATAGTCAGTGCTTTCATTTATTAAAGTTCCAGATATGGGATTTTCAATAAAATAATTATGTACTCCAAGAAAAATAGATCTTGCAATCATTCTTCTTCCAGGTTTTCCCTTAAGTCTTGCAGCATCCTCGGGATTGGTTATAAATCCTGATTCTACCAGTACAGATGGAATATCAATTGATTTAAGAACTCTAAAGTCAGCATACTCAACATTTTTTTTATGAATTTTGGTAAATGGATCTCTTTTGAGTTGGTCTAATATTTTTGTTCCGAGAATCTCGCTTTGTTTGATCTTGTTCTCATAAACATTTGGATAAAGTTCTCTTGCCAAATCTTCATTGAAGTCAGTTGGTCTCAAATTGTTAATTTCTGCCAAAATCCTCTCTCTTTTTTTATTAGATAAATTTCTTGCAATAGTGCTAGAGGCTTCTTCAGACCATATAAAAACTGATGCACCTTTCACTGAAGAAAGTCTAAAACCATCGGCGTGAATGGATATAAAAATATCTGCTCCATTTTTACGCGCATCTTGATATCTCTTATTAAGACTAATGGTTTGGTCCCCATCTCTTATCATTATTGGCTGATAGCCCTTTGTATCTCTTAGAGTTCTTTCAATTTCTTTTGCGATAAGCAATGTTACATCTTTTTCTAATATATTATTCGGCCCAACAGCTCCTGGATATTTCCCTCCATGCCCAGCATCAATAGCAACAATAATATCTCTCATATTTTCTTTTAAAGATTTATCTTTAAGCAACCTAATGTTCATGAGAACACCAGAGTCTATTTCTTGTTGTAATGGCTTGTGCCAAAAAACATGGTCGTATAAATCAACAACTACTCTTGTAAGATTATTATCTTGAGAAGATCTTATTTTCTTAATAGGGTAGTTGTATATTTCATTTATTGGTTTTTTAGAGTATGCACCATTAATTTCTAATACTAATCTTGAAGGGTTCTCTAAGGAATAAGAATTTATATACGCTACCTGTTCTAAGTTGAATGAAACATTTACAGTTCCATCCTCATACTCATCAATGGCATTAAATTGAATCTCATTCGCATGAATGAAATAAGTCAAAATTAATAACGGTAAGAACCTATGCATAATTCGTTTCTAGAGTTTTAAAAACATTAGAGCCATGAGTAATATTTATTTTACGCTTATTTTCTAAATGAAAAAAATCAATTTTTAGATCATATTTTCTTTCAAGCTGGAGCCTTTCCGGCCATTCAATTAAAACAATTTTCTTTTTGCCCAAAGTCCTATCTAAATTAAAAATATCTATGTCTTGAGCTTCATCAGTTCTATAAAGATCTATATGTAAAAAAAGAAACTTATCCAAATCATATTCTTCACAAAGCGTATAAGTTGGGCTCTTAACAAGATCATCCCAACCACAATTTTTAATAATCGACCTAGTTATAAAAGTTTTTCCAGAGCCCAGGTCACCTTGAAGATGAATTTCAATATTTTGCTTATCAGAACTTTTAATTATTTCAGAAATTTCTTGGCCAAGTTTATTAGTGGCGCCATCATTTTCAAGAATTAGATTTTTCATTTGTTTAAAAGTTTCCTTATTATAGGAATTATTGCTGTAGCATTTAAACCAATTTCACCATATTTATCAGCAAATATTTCGCCAGCCTTAGCATGAACAGCAACACTCAATAAGCATGCATCATATAATGAGATACCCTGGGCAAGCAAAGCACTAACAACGCCGCATAATATATCTCCAGTTCCGCCTGTTGATAGTTCAGGCCCTCCGTCTTCACATACAAAAGTTTGTTTTTTATCTTTAAAGTAAACAACAGTTTTATTGCCTTTTAAAATTACACAAGATGCATTAAATTTTTCTGAAATTATTTGTGCCGCCTCTTCTCTATTTTTTTGTATTTCATGTATTGGTATTTCAAGCAAATTACTAGCTTCACCTGGGTGAGGAGTGAGAATGGTATTATTTGAAATTGTTAGATTATGATCTTTTAAATGTTGCAAGCCGCCGGCGTCAATTATCAAGCTTGATTCTTGTGGAATATTTTTAAGATGTTCTGGCATTTTATTCGACCATTCATCATTTTGCATTCCAGGACCATAAAGAATTACACTAAAGTTTTCTGATATAGGAAAAAATTTACTAATTCCCAACGCTATCACCTCTGGGTTTCTTATAAGAGAAGCCTCAACATTTGATTTGTGTGTGTGGAGAGTCACCAATCCTGCTCCCGAATATAGGCTTGCCTCAGACGCCATTATTCCTGCTCCACCAAGCCCCCTAGATCCAGCTATTACAAGAACCCTGCCATTTAAGCCTTTGTGTGAATTTGATTTCCTTTTAGGTATGCTAATATTCAAATTCTCAAAATTGAAGGCCTTGTTCATGATTTTATTTTTGAGTGAAGTAGCCAATCCTGTCTGAGTGGAAAGAGCCCATAAAGATTGCATCTCCAACAGGAAGAGCGATTGTTGGGAGCCCAAAAACGGTCTTGTTAAAAGAGTTCTCATTTTTTAAATCAAAAGTCTCTGTGTCTATTTCGTAAATAGAGAATGGCAATGAACATGCTGGTCTTCTGATGCAGTCTCCTGCATCGTTTGGCTGAAAATCTAGTGATGTGAGCCAAATAGAATTTTTATTTATGTAAATATTATCTGGGGACTCTAATTTAAAAGTTTGAAGTTTTTTATTTTCTGATAGATCAAATTTTACAACTTGATCTCCCTGGTTGTAACTTATAAATAAATTATTAGTTAACTCATTGAAGGCTATACCGTTCGGACCACTACCTTCAGAGTTGGGAATCTCAAGAAAGCTATCTTTATTCCACTCAAGAATAACACCAGAATCTTTTTTAAGTAGAGCGGTCATTAGCCACTTTGTCATAGTAATGTCTCTTGAATACATATGAGATACATAAAAGGTGCCGTCTTTTTTTAAGGCAATATCATTAAGATAGTATTTTTTTGGAACCTCAACACAACCTCTCCAGACAAATGACCATGTATCTTGTTCAGGTCTTTGAACTAATTCAAACATCTCTATGGTTTCTTCAGGATAATGGTTTATTACCCCAAGCTGATAACTACCGTCAAGCCGTTGAACAAGATCTATACCGTGTGGGCCAAATATGTCATTTGGCATACAAGAATCTTCGCCCCACATATTTTTATCAAAGGCAATTTCTGGTGTAATTATTTTATTATCAGACAATCTCAACAGGGCAAAACCCCCTGATTTAGTTGAGTCATAAGGACGAATACCGCCGAACTCAGAAATTAAAAGATATTTTTTATCGGGAGTAAACACAATATCTTCCGGATTTGAAACCCCACATATTACCGAAATAGCATCATCTGATTCACACCTGCTAATATCTTTTTGAGGTCCAATGTAATCAGTTGTAACCGTAAAAAAAGCCAATGAAATCATTGCTACTGATATTAAAATACTAAATTTATAATAATGGTTTAAATACAGGGGAAGTATCTTTTTTATCTTTTCTAAAAAGAATATGACGACCAACCCCCTCATACATAAAAGAATGCCTACTATCAAAGTAAGAAGAATCCAAAGTCTTTCTGCCCAATCGTAATTTATAGAAAATATTACCATTACCATACCTGTTAAAAAGGTAAGACCACCTAATATATTAAGATTTTGAGCCTCATCCACTTTCTTACAAATAAAAATTATTAGTGGCTTAACCCACAAAAGTAGAGATAAAAAAAGAAAAAAGAAGAAATAAAAATAATTCATAAATTAATACTAACTACACCTTTCTTTTATTAGCTTAATGACTTCATGAGGTTTATCTAGAGGTACGTGATGAGCAGCATCTGGTATTTCTATAAATTCCATTATGTCGCCGTACATACTCTTAACATTTTCTAGCAAAAAACCACTAGTTAACAAACTATCAGCACCATGAACAAAGAGCGCAGGACAAGAAAAGGAGTAATGATACTCAAAAAGTCTTTCAAGACTTGTAAACACAACTTCATCAAAGCGCCATCTCCAACCATCTTCAGTTTCTTTAATAGAGTATTCGGCAATATATCTAACGTACCAGTCATTTAAACACTCTTGACTTGGCATTAATCGGAATCTTTGAAGAATAGTATTTTTGTCAGGATAATACCTGATCATGGCAAGAGGCCCTCTATGCTTTGAAGCATCGTAGTCAGGAGGTCTTATGAAGGTATCAATAATGATTACATTAGTTATAAGATCTTTTCTCTCGGTTGCAATATATCCTGCTACATGACCCCCAAGAGAATGCCCGACTATACTAACGGTTTCCAACCCATAGTCTGATTTTTCTTTTTCGATTATTTCTGTAACACAATTCCCGTAATCTATAATGCTATATTTTTCTCTAAAGTCAGAGAAACCCATACCAGGTAAATCTATTGCTATTATGTTTCCAATTTCTTTTATTTGCGGTCCAATAGGATCCCACCACTTTTTGTGAGCTCCGCCACCGTGTAAAAGAATAATAAGATTTTTATTAGCAGAGCTAGTTGCCCATTTTGAGTAAGATACATTCCCCAATTTATGTTCAAATATTTTTTCTTCAGGTTTATCTTGTATGGCTTGATGAAACCAATCTGGAGCATGAAGAATATCGTCTTTAAGATTGTTAGTTATATTCATAGACAGTATTCTAAGCTAATAAATTAATAATTATGAATAATCTTTCGCTTGTACCGGCTGCAACAGTACTTTTAATAAGGGATTCCGATGAAGGATTGCAAGTTTTAATGGTTAAAAGGTCTAAAAGACCTCCGTTTGAAAATCTTTATGTTTTTCCTGGTGGTAAAATAGACCAGTGCGACAAAGATCAAAATTTATACGATTTATGTCCCAACCTTGATGATAAATTAGCTTCTGCCAAGCTTGGAATAGATGAAGGAGGACTCTCATACTGGATTGCTTGTGTAAGAGAGTGTTTTGAGGAAGTTGGAATTCTATTAGCCAAAAGAAAAGATGGAGAAGAGCTTGATTTAAATGGCTCTGAAAAACAAAAGTTTAATGATTACAGAAAGATGCTTATAGAGAGCCAAATAAGCCTTAAAGAAATATGTCATCAAGAAAGATTGGTACTAAATTTAGATAGCATAGAGCCTTTCTCTCATTGGATTACTCCCAAAATTGAAATCAAAAGGTTCGATACAAGGTTCTTTGTTGCATATATCCCATCAAAACAAACTGAAAAACATGATGGAACAGAACTTACAGATAGTTTATGGATCTCTCCAAAACAAGCATTAAAATTATCATTAACTGGACAAATGCCAATGATAATGCCTACTGTAAAAAATCTAGAACAATGCTTAAAATTTGATTCAGGAAAAGATTTATTGGAACATCAATCAAAACTTACTAATGATGATATTCCTGCAATATTACCTAAATTTTTTAAAAAAGATGGTAGATGGGTAGGTTTATTGCCCGATGATATAGATTACGATAGATATTAATATACAAAGTAATGAGCTTGATAAAGAAAATCACTGCACCTAATCCAAGCGTATTTACTGGAAAAGGAACTAATACTTATTTAATTGGCAGGGATGATATTTCTGTAATTGATCCTGGCCCAAATATTCCTGAGCATATTGAAGAAGTAATTAAATTGGGCAATGGGAACATCAAAAGAATTATAGTGACACACACCCATACAGATCACTCGCCTGCAGCATTGCCACTTTCAAAAAAATTGAATATTCCTATGTATGGAAAATTAGTTGAAGGAGATTCTTCATGGGAAGATGGAACATTCTCTCCTGATATTGTTTTACATGATTTAGATAAAATAGAAACGGAGGAATATATATTGGAAGCTATTCATACCCCCGGTCATGCATCAAATCACTTTTGCTTTTTAATTAAAAATTTAAATTGTTTAATAACTGGTGATCATATTATGGATGGCTCAACAGTAGTGATTGGTCCTCCGGATGGGAATATGAACGACTATCTTAATTCTTTAAAACGGCTATTAACTTTAAAGGTTGATTTTTTTGCACCAGGTCATGGCAAGTATATGTACGAACCTAAGAAAACCATTCAATCGATCATTAGACACAGATTAGCTAGAGAAAATAAAACCATTAGAAAGCTTCAAAGCCATGGCAAGAACACATTGGATGGTCTTGTACAATATGTCTACGATGATGTATCAGAACAGCTTCACCCTATTGCCAAATTTAGTTTAGAGGCTCATCTGATAAAGCTTATTGGAGATAATAAGGTTGAGAGGGATGGAGATTTTTATATATTGTCTTGATCTTTCTTATTTTTTTTTAATACTTTTTCTTCAATAGCCTCTATATCAAAATTATCATCAGCATTATTTACCGAACCAATGCTTTCATCTTTTTTACTAAGATCTATCGAGGGTTTTTTTAGCTCTATTATTAAATCTCTTTGATCTTTTTTGAGCAATTCATCATAACAATCGCTTTGGTCATAAATTTCTCTTGTTTCGCCTTTTTTATTTATTGGTGTTGGTCTTTGTGGAGAGGGCAGCTGCATGCATTTTATGATTTGAACAGGAGAATTAAAGCTATTATCAGCATTCAATTCCTCAAGTTCTGTTGGAGATATTAAGCAACCTTGAATCAAAAAAATTGATAAAAGTAATGATATTTTTTTCACAAGGATCGCCTATTTTCTATTAAAGATTTAACAACAGAGGGGTCAGCCAAGGTTGTAGTATCGCCTAGATTAGCTAAATCACCTTCAGCAATCTTTCTTAAAATTCTTCTCATGATTTTTCCAGATCTTGTCTTTGGAAGACCTGGTGCGTTTTGAATAAGATCAGGTTTTGCGATAGCACCAATTTCTTTCGCTACAAACATTTTTACGTCCTGCTCAAAGTTCTCAGGGAATGATTCGCCAATCATTAATGTAATGTAAGCGTATATCCCTTGACCTTTTATGGGATGGTCAAAACCAACAACCGCAGCCTCAGCAATTTTTGGATGAAGTACTAATGCACTTTCAATTTCAGCGGTTCCCAGCCTATGGCCCGATACGTTTAAAACATCATCAACCCTTCCAGTGATCCAAAAATAACCGTCTTTATCTCTTCTTGCTCCATCACCTGTAAAGTAAATATCTTTGTACGTGCTAAAGTAAGTAGCAATCATTCTTTTATGATCACCATAAACACTTCTAATTTGGCTTGGCCATGAATGCTCAATTACTAAATTGCCTGAGTTTTCATTTTGTAGCGCCTTACCTGTCTCGTCATATAGTTCAGGCTTAACACCAAAGAAGGGCAGGGTGGCTGACCCTGGTTTTGTTGGAGTTACACCAGCAATTGGAGTAATTAATACTGATCCAGTTTCAGTTTGCCACCAAGTATCTATAATCTCGCAATTAGATTTTCCAACTATTCTGTAATACCAATCCCATGCTTCTGGATTTATAGGCTCGCCAACAGTTCCAAGTATTCTTAAGCTATCTCTCTTGGTTTTTATGACAGGATCATCACCTTGAGCCATTAAAGCTCTGATAGCTGTTGGAGCAGTATAAAAGATACTAATCTCATGCTTATCACATATCTCCCAACATCTTGATGCAGATGGATATGTTGGCACACCCTCAAACATTAAAGTGGTTGCGCCATTGGATAACGGCCCATATAAAATATAAGTATGGCCCGTAATCCAGCCAACATCAGCAGTGCACCAGTATTTATCTTCAGGTTTAATTCCAAATATATATTTAAAACTTGCATGAGCTCCCAGTAAATATCCTGCAGTTGAATGAAGGACACCCTTTGGTTTACCGGTTGAGCCAGAAGTATAAAGTATGAAAAGAGGGTCTTCAGAATTCATGGACTCTGGTTCACATTCAGTGCTAACGTCATTTACAAGATCCTCGTACCAGGCGTCTCTATTGGGATGCCAATTTATATCATTA
The DNA here is from genome assembly GCA_965656035.1 of Gammaproteobacteria bacterium. Classification (GTDB taxonomy): domain Bacteria; phylum Pseudomonadota; class Gammaproteobacteria; order Magnimaribacterales; family D2472; genus SCGC-AAA076-P13. The sequence goes on from CBFHIO010000002.1 coordinate 40,295, forward strand.
GCTGTTCTTTTTATAACCAATGTACTTTTTACATTTGGACATCCAGCCAATGCTTCATCAACGTTTGCTTTTAAGGGAATAGTTTTTCCACCTCTCACTCCCTCATCTGCTGTTATTACAATTCTGCAATCAGCATCAAGAATCCTGTCTTTTAAAGACTCTGGTGAAAATCCACCAAACACAACTGAGTGGATAGCCCCAATTCTTGTGCAAGCTAGCATCGCATAAGCAACTTCAACTACCATCGGCATGTATATACAAACTCGCGAACCCTTTTTTACTCCAAGTTTCTTTAATACATTTGCAAACTTACAAACTTCATCATGAAGCTCTTGATAGGATATTTCTTTAGAGTCGTTTGGATTATCACCTTCCCAAATTATGGCTATTTTTTCTGCACTTTTTTCTAGGTGCCTATCAATACAATTAATACTAATATTAGTTTTTCCACCTTCAAACCATTTTGTTTCTGCAAATTCACCGTTATGAACAGAATCAAAATCTTCTATCCATTGAATGTTTTCTCTTGCGAGATTTCCAAAAAAATCTTGAGGATGATTGATAGATTGTTGATACAGCTTGTTATATTCATCAAGATCTTTTATGAACGGGTTAGTTCCTTCTTTGGGATAAAAAATGTTCTCTGGCATTGATATCTATATGATTGAAGGCTGAGGGTTTATAAAGTTTTTACCTTTAGGATTAGACATTATCGTTGTTATAAGTGATTCATAATCAGCATCGTTCGACTCTAAATTTATATCAGCAGCGTTAATAATAAGCAAAGGAGCATCATTATAATCAAGAAAAAATCTTGAATAAGCATCATTAAGTTTTTCTAAGTATTCCAAAGTTAAGTATTGCTCATTAATGTTTCCTCTTTTTGTAATTCTTTCTTTTAATACACCTATCGGCGCTTGCAAGTAGATCACGAGATCAGGAGATGGAGCATCAAGTGTAATATGGTCATAGACTTTATCATAAAGATCCATTTCTTCATTAGAGAGCGTAACTTCTGCAAATAGCCTATCTTTCTCTATTAAAAAATCAGCAACCCTAACAGTCTGAAACAGGCTTCTTTGCTTGAGGTCTTGAATCTGTTGCATTCTTTGAAATAAGAAAAATAGCTGAGTAGCTAGAGCAGACTGACTTGGATTTCTATAGAAATTTTTAAGAAATGGATTTTCAGCTGGCTGCTCTAAAAAAGCATCATAATTAAAGGTGGTAGCTATTTTATTTGCTAAAGTTGTTTTACCAACACCGATTGGCCCTTCAATTGCGATATATTTAGGAAGTGGAACTTCTTTAATAGCTGGCTTCATTATTTACAAATTATTTTTATTCTAGATTATCTCAACTCGTTATAGAAGCCAAATATTTTGGAAGAATCTGTATCATTTTTTTCGTTCATTCTTGTAATTAATGAACCTCTTAGAGAGTCATCATTTTTTTGAAAATCAGTCCACCATTTTCCTAACCCACTCTTATCAGAGGTAGCTTTTTCTCTTACTAGAAGGAAATCATACGCGGCCCTGAACCTTGGATGTCTTATTGTTTTATATGGCTGGCTTTTAATTCTGCTATGAAGTTTAAGTTGAAGAACCCATATATCCTTTATGTAGCTATTGAATTTTCTTGGAATGGCTGTGAGCTTTTGTTGCTCCCTTAGTACCCCGTCCATACATCTGAAGAACTTTCTGATATCAATTTCATTATTTTTTATACATCTAGAAATTAATGTTGGCCATAACAATGCTGCTAGCAAGAACCCGGGAGTAACAGATTGATTGTTTTTTATTCTGTCATCTGTATTCCTTAAAGCTTGGGTTATAACATTGTATGAAAAATCGCTGTCATTAGGATTAGATAAGATTAAGTACTTATTTAGATCATATGAGCACAGCTTATTGAAATTTTTTTCTCCCATGCCTCCTAAAAATATTTTACAAAATTCATCAAACAATCTTGCGTTTGAGATACTCGACAATAAATGGCCTTTATCATAAATAGCATTTTTAATTTGACCATCTATTTTAAAGCCTAGCTTATTACTGAATCTTATGGCTCTTAGACTTCTTACAGGATCTTCTTCAAATCTTATTTGAGGGTCCCCAATCGATACGATTATTTTTTTATGGATATGACTTAAACCATTATTTTTATCTTCTATTTTTTTTGAAATAGGACAGTAATAAAGGGCATTTATTGTAAAGTCTCTTCGATGACAATCTTGATCTAGAGTTCCCCAAACATTATCTCTAAGAATTTTGCCACTTTCATCTTTAATTAATTTGGACTCATCTTCAGTTTCATTATTGCCTGATCTGAATGTGGCCACTTCAAGAAGCTCTGATCTATTAAAAACATGTACAAGTTTGAATCGCTTACCAATAATTCTTGAAGCTTTAAATATTTTTCTAATTTGTTCAGGTGTAGCATTTGTAGCAATATCAAAATCCTTGGGTTCTATACCAGCAAGAGCATCTCTGACACACCCACCAACTAGATATGCTTGAAAGTTATTTTTTTGTAATTCTGAAACAACAGATATAGCAAATTTGCTTATTTTTGTATTGTCAATCAAGAGATATTATGAGGGTTAATGAGCATTAACCATGTAATTGTTTTTCTTTAATCTCATCAAGAGTCTTACAATCAATACAATGTGTAGCTGTAGGTCTAGCCTCAAGTCTTTTAATGCCTATTTCGCACCCACAAGAATCGCACCAGCCATAGTCGTCTTGTTTAATTTTTTCTAAAGATACTGCAATCTTGCTAATAAGTTTTCTTTCTCTGTCCCTGGTTCTTAGTTCGAAAGCAAACTCTTCTTCTTGAGATGCTCTATCTACAGGGTCCGCATATGTTTCACCCTTTGCCTTAAGATGATCAAATGTTTTTTGCATTTCATCTATCAAATGCTCTTTCCATAACAGTAACACTTCTACGAAATGCCTTTTCATGGCGGCGCTCATATATTTTTCATTCTTTTTTGACTTATACGGAGCAATCTTAGATTTATTATTTGCAATCTTTTGCGGAGCTTTTTTTGCTGCTGTTTTTTTAGTAGCTACCTTTTTAACAACTTTTTTTACTGTTGCTTTTTTGGTAGTAGTTTTTTTTGATGTCGCTGTCTTAGTTTTTGCCATTAGTTTAGTTTAGAATTAATAAGAATTTCAGGGTGGTAAAAAATATCAGAAACCAGATAAATAAGCTAGCTTTTTCTTATTTTATTTGCAACTTCTTTATACCCGTCTGCGCTTAATCTAGGCCCGAAAGTTTCAACAATTTTAGAGGATGCGAAATTACTGAATTCTGCACAAGTTTTTAGATCATTATTTTGAAGATATGCGTGCATAAATGAACCAGCAAACATATCACCAGCGCCATTAGTATCTATTGGTGTAATTTTTTCAGCATTTGCATGAATCTCCTCACCATCTTTTATCACAACGCTTCCATCCGCACCCTTCGTAATTATAGTCATATAGGGTTTGTCTTTATAGAAGTTTATTGCTTCTGCGATATCATTTGCTCTTGAGAAAGCAATAGCCTCATCATCATTGCAAAAAATCATATCAACACCATAAGATACTATCTGATCAAACTTTTCTTTAAATCCATGAACAATTCCAGCATCAGATAAAGACAGTGCTTTTATCGTATTTTTACCTTTTAAATGCTCCAAGACCGATATAACAGCATTGAAATTGTCATCACTAGTTACCATGTATCCTTCTATATAGAATATTTTAGAATTTTCTACTACTTCATAATCAATATCAGCCGAACCTAAAAAAGCACTCACACCCAACATGCTACTCATAGTTCTTTTTGCATCAGGAGTAACTAAGATTAAACATTTTCCAGTAGGGACGTCAGAGTTTTCTGAGCTTATGCCTATGTGATGTACTCCTGCTGATCTTAAACTTTCTATATATTTTCTGCCATCTTCGTCATCTGAGACACGACAAACATGATGACATTTTGAACCATAGTTTGCAGCCGCAATCAATGAGTTTGTAGCAGAGCCTCCACAATCTGAGACAGATTCTGCCCCCATGCCAATTAACTTCTCTATGATCGGGGCTTGCTCTTCTGCAGAAGCCAGAGTCATTGAGTCAGCCTCAAGACCCACGCTGGCTAAAAACTCATGACTAACTTTATATTGGGTATCTACAAGGGCATTACCAAGTGCACTAATATCATATTTCATAATGTAATATTCCTCTTTTTTATTATATTCTTAACAACATCTAACGTATCATTAATTTCTTTGTCCTCATGCATTGAAGAGATAAATCCGGCTTCGTATTTAGAAGGAGCAAAATATATTCCATTTTTTATACAAGCATTAATAAATGTTGAAAATGCTTGGTCGTTTGTTTTGGATACATCGTTGATATTTGATGGGAGTTCCTCAGAAAAAAAGAATCCAAACATGCCTCCAATTTGATTTGTAGAAAAAGGTATTCCGGCAGAGCTCATAATTTCATACATTCCTTCAAGCATTAATTTTGCTTTTTCTTCTAATTTTTTATAAGGATTATTATCAATTAAAAGGTTAAGCAAAGTTGACCCCGCAGCCATAGCCAACGGATTGCCAGAAAGTGTTCCAGCTTGATATACAGGACCTTCCGGTGCTAGATAATTCATAATTTCTTTTTTTCCACCAAATGCTCCAACTGGAAGTCCTCCTCCAATTACCTTGCCTAGAGCAGTAATGTCAGGTGTTATGTTGAAAATTTCTTGTGCTCCGCCAAGTGAGACCCTGAAACCACTCATCACCTCATCGAATATTAGTAGGGAGTTATTAGATTCTGTGTATGACCTTAATGTTTGCAGAAATTCCTCTGTTCCTGGTACAAAACCCATGTTCCCTGCAATTGGCTCGACAATTACTGCAGCAAGATCGTCTTTAACACTATTAAAAACCTCTATAAAAGCTGCGCTATCATTATATGGGCATGTAATAGTGTGTTTGGCAAGGTCTTCTGGAATGCCTGGAGAGTCTGGCAGGCCAAAGGTTAAAACTCCAGACCCGGCCTTTATAAGGAGCGAATCTACATGTCCATGATAGCAGCCATCAAATTTGATTATTTTATCTCTGTTTGTAAATCCTCTGGCTAGCCTAATTGCACTCATTGTTGCCTCGGTACCAGAATTAACCATTCTTATTTTTTCTATACTAGGAACGTTTTTAATAATTAATTCAGCAACGCTAGATTCTAGACTGGTCGGCGCTCCATAACTTGTACCCAGTTCAGCTTGCTTTTTTATAGCATTTACTATTTCAGGATGTGAGTGCCCCATAATCATAGGGCCCCATGAACCAATGTAATCTATGTACTTATTTCCATCAGCATCAAAAAGGTATGCACCTTGCGCCTTTTCAAAAAAAATAGGATTCCCGTTGATATTTTTGAATGCACGAACCGGTGAATTAACTCCACCTGGCATAAGCGACTTTGCTTGTTCAAAAAGGGCTATAGATTTATCTATCTTATTCAAAATAATTTAACGCTTTAGAGGGCTTATATACGATTCCAGTTATTATAACTCTTTTATGTAATTAACTCTCTAGCAAAAGAATCAACCTTGTTCCAATCAGTAAATTCATAGGTATTTTTTATATTTGTTGGACCCTTTGTCATCCACATAATAAACCTGATCATTTGCTTATCAACAAAATTATATTTTGGA
>CBFHIO010000003.1:0-14119 GCA_965656035.1 Gammaproteobacteria bacterium
ATAAAGAGAATCATCAACACTTAATGAATGTTCGATATTAATAATATTTTCTATTGGTGCCATTCCTTTAGTAGAGCTTGTAAGCCAAGCAGATGTTGCTTTATGAAGCTCATCATAATTAAAATCTCCTTCAATAACCTTAATACCACTATCCAATAGAGCTTCAATTAAAATTGATCTTGTTATACCTGGTAAAATATTATTGGTCAAAGCTGGTGTATATACATTTTCATTAGCAGTAAAAAATAAATTTGAAGCTCCGGCCTCAGTAAGCACCCCGTCTTTATGCATAATAATCTCATCACAAGCATGAGATTTAGCGTTATTCATACTCAAAACATTGGCTAATAATGAAGTTGATTTTATGTCGCACCTCCCCCATCGTGTATCTTCACATAACATTACATTTAATTTTTTAGTTTCAAATGAGCAAGGAGTTATATAGCCAAACGTTTCTATATCTATTTGATCAGAATACATATGCGATCTAATTAAATCTTGCCCTCTTGTAACTTGATAATAAACATAACCATTTTCAAGGTCTGATGAAGATAACAGTTGATTAATTTCATCTGTAACTTTTTTTGAATCTAAAATTATATTGATTGCATCGACACTTCTTTTCAATCTTTCTATATGGCTTTCAAATGCAATTAATCTTTTATTAAAAAAAGGTAGAACTTCATACACGCTATCTGAAAACGTGTAAGCCCTTGAGAAAGGCGAGACTTTGATATTTTCTATGGAATCAAAATTTCCATTAAAAACTGCTTTAATTTGACGCATTCTCCGTCATTCCAAAAAGGCTTAAAATCCATAATACAAATTTAGACCAAAGCCTTCCAAAAAAACCCTTCGATTTAATATTTTCTAATGCTACTAGGCTTGTTGAATATACGATCTCATCATTACTTACAATTTCTAAAGTACCAATTTTCTGACCAACTTCTATTGGTGCTTGAATATTATTGCTGTATTTATAATTAACAGTTAAGTCTTGAAAGCTTGTTCTTGGAAGTGTTATAGAAATATCTTCTAATACGCCCAAGCCAAGAGTTTTCTCTACACCGCCCCATATATTAATTTTTTTATATTCTTGATTAGCATTTAAGACTTTTTGTGTTGCAAAAAACCTAAAGCCATATTCTAATAATCTTTGACTTGCCAAAAATCTATTGTTATCTGAATCACTTCCGGCAACCACAGTAATCAAACGCATATCACCTCTTTTGGCTGAGCCAACAAGACAGTATCCAGCAGATTCAGTGTGACCAGTTTTAACTCCATCAGAAGAATCGTCTCTCCACAAAAGTTTATTTCTATTTAATTGTTTAATATCGTTATAAGTGAATTGCTTTTCTTTATAAAAAGAATAGATATCTGGGAACTTTGTAATTAAATTAGAGGTCAAAATTGCTAAATCTTGTGCTGATGAAAAATGATTATCATCGGGAAGACCGGTGGAGTTTTGAAAAATAGTATTATTCATATTTAATGAGTTTGCGTATGCATTCATTAAATCAACAAAACCTCTTTCTGTTCCACCAACATATTCAGATAAAGCAACAGATGCATCATTTCCTGACTGAATTATTATTCCTTTTAGCAAGTCAGATACGCTTACCTTTTTTCCTGCTTCTACAAACATTCTTGAGCCTTCCATTCTCCATGCTTTTTCGCTAATCAGAACCTCATCGTCTAAAGAAATCAAATCATTTGATATTTGATCTGCTGTTACATACACCGTCATTATTTTTGTCATGCTAGCAGGCTCAATTTCAGAATTTGAATTAAATTCAGCTATCACCGTATTGGTATTAGGCTCAATTAAAATATAACTTTTTAAATCAAGCTCTGGTGCATCAGGAACAAAACTTTGTCCATAAATAAATAATGGTATTAATAAAGGTAATAGTAATAATCTTTTCATTTTTTTAACTCTTCTGATAAATAATAAATAGCCATCGCATAAAAATGACTAATATTATATTTGGTTATAGCAATAAAGTTGTCGTCTCCAATGAAATAAATATCTTTTCCATCTTCATTAAAGCTTAATGGTATAAATTTAGAGAGGTTTTTGTTTGGTTTAAACACTTTTCTAACATTATTTGGATGTGCATTGTAAATGATTTCACCCTCTCTCTTCCATCCATGAACATATAAATAATTAGCTATGCTTCCAATTGCATCATCAACAGAGTTAAATAAATCAACGTATCCATCTCCGTCGTAATCGATTGCATATGCTCTATAACTTGAGGAAATAAATTGTCCATAACCCATAGCGCCAGCATATGAACCCTTTACTTCATTTATATCCAGCATGTTTTCTCTAGTTAAAAGAAAAAAGTCCACAAGCTCTTTTCTGAAAAACTTTTCTCTTCTCGGATAATCAAAACCAAGTGTTAACAAGCTATCAATTACCCTATAACTTCCTTGAATTTTTCCATATCTTGTCTCAACACCCAGAATTGATGTTATTACTTCCTTGGGTACTCCGAATTCTTTTTCTGCTCTTTCAAGAGTTTCAAAATTATTTTGAATAAATAGTTTTCCATTAGCAATTCTTTTGTCTTCTATAAATAATTTTTTATACCTATCCCATGTCCAAGTAAATTCAGCAGGGCTTGAAATTGAATCAATTATTTTTTGTTGCCTCACAGCATTTGATAAAACATCTTCTACAAAAGATTGCTCAAAACCATGATCTAGGACAAGCTCATTAATTAATGCTTGAGATTTTGCGTGATTTAAGTAATCAGCTTCTAAATCAAGTGTGATTAAAAGTGTAATAATAATTTGTCTCATTTTTGCATTAATTTTTTATGTGTTGCCATGGAAATAATGATTCCAAAAGCTATATAGAATGATAACAAAGAAGAGCCGCCTTTGCTTATAAAAGGCATAGGCATACCTACAACAGGAATTATGCCAACTACCATGGCTAGATTAATAAATAGTGTAGATGCAAGTATAAGACTTAATCCGCCAATAGCTAATCTACAGAATCTATCCCGGGCATTAAATGCTAAATAAAAACATCTTAATAAGATAAAAAAGAATAAAGCTAATAAGATACAAATACCAATAAAACCAAATTCTTCAGAAATTACGGCAAAAATAAAATCTGTTTCAGCTTCTGGTAAAAAATTTAAATTAGCCTGTGATCCTTCTTGATAGCCCTTGCCGTATATGCCTCCAGAACCAATAGCAATTTTTGACTGCGTAATGTTCCAGCTGCTCCCAAATGGGTCATTAGATGGATCAATAAACGTTAAAATTCTTTGTCTTTGAAATGGTTCTAAAAAATTGTTCCATAAAAATGGCATAGAGAGTACTAGTAACCCAAATGACGTAAAAATAAATTTCCAGCTCAATCCTGCCAAGAACAATATATAAACTCCTGCCATGAAGACAACAAGTCCTGTTCCAAGATCAGGTTGAGAATAGACTAAATAAAAGACAAGGCAAATTAATGCCAATGTTATAAATGTATGTTTCATGCTTATTGGTAAAGGCTTATTATATAAGTACGAAGCTAAAAAGACGGGTAAGGCAATTTTAATTATCTCCGAAGTTTGCAATGTAAAAAAACCGAAATTAAGCCATCTTTTTGCTCCATTTATCTCTTTACCAAAAATCATGGTGGCAAACATTAATGCTATAGATAGTATTATGAATAAACCAGAATATAACTTATAAAAATCAGGATCGGGCTGACTTAGAATCAACATTAAACATAATCCAAATCCTACGAATATAGACTGTTTAATAACTGAATTAAGATCACCTTGTGATGCACTGTATAAAAAAAGCAAGCCCATAAACGATAGCAAGGTGATAGATATAAATAAATAATGATCAAAATATATTGAAAAGTTTTTAAATGTTAATTCTTTTTTCATTTATCTAATAAGCTATTCAGGACTGCGATCGCTACCGGTCCCGCAACAGAGCCTCCACTTTCCCCATTTTCTATTACCACACTAACAGCATATTTTGGATTGGGCATTGGACCAAAAGCAATTATTATTGCATGATCTCTATTGCCTTTATTTTCTCTAATGATTTTGTAATCTTCTTTAGTTTCTGTACTAACTAGCTCTGCTGTTCCAGACTTAGCTGCAACTTTATATGTTTTTAATTCTTGTAGCCTTTTTGCTGTACCTATCGGGCTCTCAATGACTCCTATCATGCTTTGATGCAATTTTTCCCAATCATGATCACTAATATTCTCTGATTGAATGTATAAATTTTTAGAATCATTTTTATCAAAGACAAATGATAAAGCTTTGGATTTTCCCTTGTTAGCGAGTAATGCGGAATAATAAGCTAGTTGTAATGGAGTAGTGCTCAAGTAGCCTTGACCCACTCCAAGATTAACAGTGTCTCCTGTAAACCATCCAAAGTTAAGGTTATTCATTTTCCACTCTGGTGAAGGTAATAAACCTTTGTCAGGGTTGAAACAATCTGCACATACATTAGTTCCAAAGCCAAAATTGGATAAATAGTTAATTAATTTATAAATATCTGATTGGTAGGCTAGAGAAAAAAAGAAGGTATTTGAGCTTACTATCATCGCCTTATTCAGATTAACATTTCCATGACCGCCTGTTCTCCAACCTCTATATACTCTCTGGTCCTCAGGCAAAATAAAATATCCTGGATCATCAATAGAAAAATCCCAATCAATAATTTTATTTTCTAACCCAAATAAACCAATTGCCGGTTTAATTGTTGATGCAGGAGAATATCTACCTTGCGCAGCTCTATCAAAAAAAGGCTTATTATTATCTTGTATTAAAGTATTAAATACGCTTGAAGAAATTCCATTTGAAATTGCGTTAGTTGAGAAACTTGGTGTACTTACATAACTAACAATTGAACCCGTATCTACTTCAACTGCAACTATTGCTCCGCGTCTATTATCCATTTGATCGTAGGCAACCTTCTGTGCATCAATATCTAAAGTTGTAAAAATATTTTCACCATTGGTTGGTTTGATAAACTCTCTTTCATCTAAAAGCCTCCCTTTTGCATCGATCTCATAAATCTTTTTGCCAAACTTTCCTCTTAACAAATGATCATAGGTGCTTTCAAGACCGGTTTTACCTATTAGGAATCCCTTTGAATATTTAAAAATTGTTTCTATTTGAGGTAATTTTTGGCTACCGAGTATACTTGTTAACTCATTACTACTAACACCCCCAACATAACCTATTGCATGAGAAAATAATTCTGGATAATAGTTATATCGACTATATCTAACGTCAATAAAAGTATTTGGAAATTTATAGCTTCTTACTTCAAATCTTGAGATTTCTTCTTCCGATAAATTTTTTTTTACAACAAGTTCTCTGTTATACCTTGCCTTGCTATCAAAATTCTCTTTTATATAACCCAATTCATCAGAGTTAAGATTAATAATCAATGAGATCTCAGATAAAAAACTCTCTATGCTTTTTATTTTTGATGGTCTGGTTATTAAATCATAAGTTGGAACATTGTTAACTATAATTTTCCCAGATCTATCGTAAATAATTCCTCTTACTGGTTGAACTAAAACTTCTTTAGTTTTGTTTTTTATTGATGCAGTCTCATATTCACTATATTCAGATACCTGTAGTGAGAATGTTTGAAATAAAAAATATGAAAAAGCAAAGCCAAAAAAGGCATAAACTACTATAAGTCTTCTAAAAAAGCTTCTCTTTTCTATATACCTTTCATTTAAATCAGTCATTTATGATATGGCGCATTATTTATTATAGATATTGCTCGGTAAATTTGTTCAACTAAAATTATTCTAAAAAGCCTGTGAGGAAATGTAAAATTTGAAGCTGATAACACTTTATTAGATATTGTTTTAATGTTTTCAGATATTCCAAATGACCCACCAATAACAAAACATATTTTTAAATTTTGATGCATTAATTTTTCAAACAACTTGCTTAAATCTCTGCTGCTCATCTTCTCACCGGTCATGTCACATAAAATTAAATAACTATCACTTGGAATTTTTTGTAAGATTAAATCTGCTTCTAATTTTAGTATTTCTTCAGTTGATCTTTTTGGATTTTGTTGACCCTTGATATTTATAAAATCAACCCTGACACTATTTTTTAACTGTTTTAGGTAATGGTTTATTCCCTCTAACTCCCATTTATTTGGTTTATTGCCAATCGAAATAATAGTTAGGTTCATTTATTTGAAGAATTTAAAAGGGTATTTTCTCCCCATAGACCTTCAAGATCATAAAACTCCCTTATTTCCTCTTTCATAATATTGACAACCACTCTCCCGCAGTCAACCAAGATCCAACCAGACTCTACTTTACCTTCAACATTTATAATATTCTTATTATTGGCTTTTATTGATTCAGCCAATTTATCAGCAAGAGATTTTGCATGCCTATTTGAATTAGCGGTTGCAATTATTATTACATCAGCAAAAGAAGAGATACCTTCAATATCAAGTACTAATATATTTTCAGCTTTGTTATCTTCTAGGCTCTTTTTACAGATATTTTGTAGATTTTTTTCAGACAAGATTATTTATATTTTAATTTTTTTTATAACTAAAAATTAATTACGATTCAGAGTTATACTAAATCATTATTTGTAAAAAGGGTGACAAATTTTGGAATTAATATCAATTAATTCATTGATAGAAATATTTTATGCTTATAAAAATTTAATTTTTTGGCTTGGATCGATTTCTTTATTTGTTTTTGTATTTAGCCTGTTAAGCATCAAGTGGCTTGTAGCATTAATTCCAGAAGATTATTTTATAAATAAAAGAGATTCGAAAATAAAAACCAATAATCTTATTGGTTGGTACATTATCTTAATTTTAAAAAATCTAGTTGGTTATTCCTTAATTTTAGGAGGTATTGTTATGCTCGTACTTCCGGGACAGGGTCTATTCACAATAATTATTGGATTAATGCTCAGCAATTATCCTGGTAAGTATCTAATAGAGAAAAAATTTATTGCTATTCCAGCAATCTTAAAATCTATTAACTGGTTAAGAAAAAAATCGAATAAACCGCCTTTGAAAATAATCTAGATAGTAGATATTTTTTCAATATATTTTGACAACATTGAAAGTCTCTGTTCTGCATCAAAAGCTTCGAGCAGATTTTGTTTTTGACTTGATGAAAGCGGTATCAATCCTGCAAGATGATAGGCTACTGAATCAGCAGAGTTAAAATCTACTTTTATAGGAAGCTCATTAACTTTTGGATGCTTAATTATCTGAGATAAAATATTTATCATTTCAGGATACTCTGCTAGTAAAGCTTGATTATCAACCTCTGGATCAATCTCTGGCTTGATATTAGCAATATGCAATCCATCTTCCAGCTTGCATATGTTATTAATTGAAACTTTAGTTTCAGCTTTCACTGTGATGCCTAGAAGGCCATTAGGCAGATTATTAAAATCAACAATTTCTACATAAGTGCCTTTTTTTGAAATGCCAAATTCAGAAGCATCATTTATTTTTAAAACAATCACAAAACCATGATTATCAGACATGCATTCTTTTATCATTTTTAAATATCTTGGTTCAAAAATTTGCAAAGACTGAATGCTGCCAGGTAAAGCAACCAAGCCAAGAGGAAATAAAGGTAGATTATTTTTCACGATAAAAAGTTAATAATTGGCTCATAAAGTTTACTGCTGTCTTTATTGGTCATTAAAAGAACAACATCGTAATCTTTTATTATAGATTTGATTTTATCAATACATTTATCATGATTGACGAAAGACTTTTCACTTTTAAGGATTTTATTGTGATCAAGCCAAATAACTTCATCGAAAGCTGAAGCTGATTCAAAGATTGCATTTCCATGAAAGCCAGAAGACATAGTGTTTGATCCAAGCTCTATGATTCCAAGTATTTTATTTTCTGCAAACTCACTTCTGACAGCTTCTGATGAATAGGCGATAGCGGTCGGGTGATGAGCAAAATCATCATAAATTTTAATGCCTGAATGTTCTCCTTTGTATTCCAATCTTCTTCTCACTCCATTAAAACTTTTTAATTCTTCTATAGAATCATTAACTGATACGCCCGATGTTCTTGCAGCTATTATTGCAGAAACATAATTTTTGAAATTATGTTCTCCAATCAAGGGTAAGAAGTCTAGTGAAAATTTAGTATCATTTATACAAATCTCTTTTGAACTAAAGTTTGTTTCTATATTTTCATCATTTATTTTTATAAGATTCGACCAACACCCTTTATCAAGAACATCAACAATATTTTTATCATCATAGAAACATACAATGTTTCCAGAAGAAGGAATAATTTTTAGTAGATGATGGAACTGTTTCTTTATATCATCTAAGTCATTGAAAATATCTGCATGATCGAATTCTAAATTATTAATTACTAGCGTATCTGGTGAGTAATGAATAAATTTTGATCGCTTATCAAAAAAAGCTGAGTCATATTCATCGGCTTCAATAACAAATATCTCATCTTTTCCTAGGGAAGCTGAGCCCTTAATATCATTCGAAACCCCTCCTACTAAATATCCAATATCTTTTCCTAAAGATAAAAAAATATGAACAAGCATATATGAAGTTGTTGTTTTGCCATGTGTTCCTGATACAGCGAATACTCTTCTATCTCTAAGAATTTCTCCTAATATTTCAGGGCCTGATTTAAAAGGAAGGCCATTATTTAAAATATACTCAACCGATTCGTTCCCTCTTGATAATGCATTACCAATCACATACAAATCTGCATCTGGAAGTTGATTTGATGAATATCCTTCTATTAAATCTATCTTTAATTCATAAAGATGATCTGACATAGGTGGATAAAATTGTATATCCGAACCCGAAACTTCATGACCAGACTCTTTAAGTATTTGTGCAAGGCCACCCATAAAGGTTCCGCAGATGCCTAAGATATGTATCTTCATATTAGTTATAATACTTTAACAAGTTTTATTACAACATATTTGTGTGAGGAAAAAATGAAAAAAAATGCTTTGTATGCTCAATCTGGAGGCGTGACCGCAGTAATAAATGCAACAGCAGGAGCCCTTATTTTAGAGGCAAGAAAAAGTAATAAAATTGGAAAAGTTTATGCGGCTAAAAACGGTATACTCGGTGTGCTACGTGAAGATCTAATTGATACATCTAAAGAGTCAAATAACTCTCTTCTTTCTTTAAAATATAGACCGGGAGGGATTTTTGGTTCGTGTAGATTCAAGCTTAAAGATCTTAAAACCAGTGAGAAAGAATACAAAAGACTCATTGAAGTATTTAAAGCACACAATATAGGTTATTTTTTTTATAACGGTGGAAATGACTCAGCAGATACCGCCTTCAAGGTTTCTCAGATTGGTAAAAAACTGAACTACCCTATTCAATGTATAGCCGTCCCAAAAACAGTAGATAATGATTTAGCTCTTACCGATTGCTGTCCCGGATTTGGTTCTGCTGCAAAATATATTGCAACCTCGACATTGGAAGCTTCTCTTGATGTTCAGTCAATGTCTGAAACTTCAACAAAAGTTTTTATTCTAGAAGTTATGGGAAGACATGCTGGTTGGATGGCAGCTTCTTCAGCGCTAGCAAGAAAAAATAAAGGAGATGCTCCCCATATTATATTAATGCCTGAGACTACTTTCAAACAAAGAGAATTTTTATCTTTGGTTAAGAAAACGGTTTCTAATAATGGCTACTGCGTTGTAGTTGTATCAGAGGGTGTCAAGAATAGTAAAGGTAAATTTCTTTCTGAATCAAATACAACAGATGCTTTTGGCCATACCCAATTAGGTGGTATTGCTCCTTTTATATCAGAACTTATTAATAAAAAATTAAAATTAAAAAATCATTGGGCTGTTTCTGATTACCTCCAAAGAAGTGCAAGTCATATAGCTTCAAAAGTAGATCTGGCTCATGCTGAAGCTGTTGGATCACATGCTATAAAATATGCTCTAGCAGGTATGAATGGCGTAATGCCAATCATTGTAAGAAGTAAAAACAAAAAATATAAATGGAAAATTGAGCCAGCTCCATTATCTAAAATTGCTAATCTAGAAAAAAAATTACCAAAATCTTTTATTGCAAAAAATGGAATGGACGTTAGTGCAAAAGCAATAGATTATCTAAACCCACTTATTCAGGGAGAATCCAATCCTCCTTTTAAAAATGGAATTCCGGATTTAAAAGAATTTAAATTAGCGCCTGTTCAAAAAAAGCTAACTGCTTGGCGATAATCAAGTATGAGCATTTAAGTCCTCTATAATTTTTGAAATATTTTCTTTTAGCTCAATTTTTTCTTCGTCATTCAAGAAAGATCCTATTTCTACATTTTCTCCCTTTGAACGAAAGCTTAATTTAAGAACCTTGTTTATGTCTTTTGAAATTTGAAAAGAAGCAAAAGTTCTAAATTCTTCCCAGCGATACTCAGCCTTACGAATTCCTTTTTCTACTATTACTTTATCTTTGGACAAAAATATTTTTTCTCTTTTACCACTCCACCTAAAGTTTAAATAAAATGCTATGAGCAAAATACTTATTTCTAGGCCGGCAAATGGCAATATCAAAGTTGCTCCTAATAGATAAAATATAGTTGCTATCCCAAGACAAATAAAAGTAATACTTGAAATAAATATTATTCTATATGCTCCAGTTAGCGAGCTATTAGGTTTTATATATACCCCAAATGAATTTGGGCTAATTTTTTGAATAGAAACCACGATACAATATAACTAATGAAAAAAATTATTAATGACTATACAAATTATACGGTGCCTTTTTATGGACCAGCAGATTTTGTTGTAAAAAAAGCAAAAGGATCATCTGTATGGGATATGAATAATAAGAAATATATAGACTTTACTGCTGGGATAGCTGTAACAAATTTAGGCCACAGCAACATCGAGTTAACAAAAATTCTAAACAAGCAATCTAAAAATGTTTGGCATTTATCAAATTTATATATAAATAATCCTGCTGTTCAATTATCAAAAAAATTATGTCAAAAAACTTTTGCTGAAAAAGTTTTTTTTTGTAATTCTGGAGCTGAATCAATAGAGGCTGCTATTAAAACAGCAAGAAAATATACATCCAAAAAATTCAAACATAATAAGAATGAAATCATATCTTTCTCAAGCTCATTTCATGGCAGAACAATGTTGGGTATTGCTTTGGCAAAAGCAAAGAATCTTATTGATGGTTTTGCACCTCTGCCTAAAGGTATAAAAAACCATCCATACAATCAAATTGAAAATCTTGAAACATTATTTTCAGATAAAACTTCAGCAGTTATTCTTGAATTAGTTCAATGGCAGTCTGGAATAACAAAAGCAGATCAAAAATTTATTTCAAAAATTAAACAACTTGCTAGAAAACATAAAGCATTAATAATTATTGATGAAGTTCAATCCGGTATTGGCAGAACAGGCACATTTTTTGCTTATGAACAATTTGATATAGTCCCAGATATTTTATGTTTTGCTAAAGGTATTGCCAATGGATTTCCTTTGGGAGGAATTCTTACTTCAAATAAAATAGCTAGTGCTATGACAGTTGGGTCGCATGGGACAACATTTGGAGGAGGGCCAATTGCTTGTGCTATAGGCTCATCAGTTGTTGACACAATTTCTAAAAAAACTTTTTTACAAAAAGTAGTTAAAAAAGAAAAAATTTTTATAAATGAACTTGATTCAATAAGTAACAAACTTGAATGTATTCAATCAATATCTTCAGCAGGTTTATGGATTAGCGTTGAATTTAATAAGGATATAAGTATAGATGATTTAATTGCTCAAGCTCACTTAAAGGGTCTTATGATTTTAAAAGCAAACATTAATACAGTTAGATTTTCTCCAAGTTTAATTATAGATGATGATTTAATTATAAAAGGTTTGCGGATTTTTGAGTCATCTATTCTTGATCTTCTGAAGAAATAGATTCAATCTCTTCGATTATTCTATCCACTTTTCTATAGCCCTGAGGAAGCATATTTCCGCGTTTTGCTCTTGATGAAATATAGTTCTCTAAATCTTTTAGCTTTAAAGTTAAAAATCTTTTACCACTCTCTATTCTTAAAGAGCTTTCAGAGGAAAGTAGCTGTGCATGAGCCATAAACTCTTCTTTTGCAACAAATTTTGGTGTTGGAATATTAATTATCTTATTGCCCTTGCCTTTTGCTAAAACAGGTAATTCATCAATTTTAAATATAAGCAATCGTCCAATATTTGAAACAGCAGCAATATAAACATGATCATGTCTGACCCTTATAGCTCTTAGGAGCTGAGCTTCTTTAGGGAGTTTCATAAAAGCCCTGCCTGACTTTTTATTTGAAACCATATTTTTAAATTCTGAAATATAACCATACCCCGCTGTATTCATAATCATGAACTTATCATTATCATTACCAATCAAAGTCGATATAAACTTTACTCCAGAATCTGCAGCAACTCTCCCAGAAATTGGATCACCCATACCCCTTGCTGATGGAAGTGAATGACTAGGAAGAGAATACGCTTTACCGTTTGAATCAAGAAAGACTGCAAGCTGATTACTCTTTCCGCGACAAAAATCCTGAAGTTGGTCCCCTCCTCGATAAGATAAAGAGATAGGGTCAATTTCATGTCCTTTTGCACTTCTAATCCAACCTGCCTCTGAAAGAACTACCGTTATAGATTCTGTTACAAGCGTTTCCTCCTCAGAGAATACTTTTGCTTCAGAAGACTCTTTTATTGGAGACTTTCTTTCATCACCAAACTCATCTTTTATTTCAAGCAATTCTTTTTTAATTAGGGTTTGAAGTCTAGTCTTAGAGTTCAGTATTTTTTCAATGTCATCTCTTTCCTCAACTAGCAAATCTCTCTCTTGTTCAAGTTTAATCTGTTCCAGCTTTGCAAGTTGTCTTAACCTAATTTCAAGAATTGCATTGGCTTGAATATCTGATAGCTTGAAGGCTTTTATAATTTCTTTTTTGGGCTCATCTGATTCTCTTATAATTTTTATAACTTTATCAAGATCCAAATAAACTATTAAAAGGCCCTCAAGAATATGAAGCCTATCATTTACTAGATCCAGTCTGTGCTCTAATTTTCTTGTGACTGTATTTTTTCTAAAGACAAGCCATTCTTTAAGCAATTCAACTAATGAGAAAACTTTTGGGCCACCTTTTAAAGATATAAGGTTCATATTTGCTCTATAATTTTTTTGAAGATCGGTCGAGGCATACAGGTGATTCATGACATCTTCTGCATTAACTCGATTAGACTTTAATGTTATTACCAGTCTTACTGGCTCAGCATGATCACCTTCATCAGCTAAATCCACAACCATGGGTATTTTCTTTTTTAGCATTTGATCAGCTATCTGCTCAAGAATCTTTGAGCCTGAGGCCTGATAAGGAAGAGCATTAATAATAATTTCATTTTTTTCCTGCAACCAATGAGCTTGAGCTTTAAATCCCCCTCTTCCAGTCGAATAAATTTCTTCAATCTCTTCACTGCTTGCAATAATCGGTGCTTCATTTGAAAAATCAGGCCCTTTAATGATTTTTAAAAGATCTTTTAATTCTGATTTTGGATTTTCTAAAACATGAATAGTAGCATCTATAACTTCATTGATATTGTGTGATGGAATGTCTGTTGCCATTCCGACAGCAATACCAGAGGTGCCATTTAATAAAATAGAGGGTAATTTAGCAGGAAAAATTACTGGCTCTAAAAGAGAACCATCAAAGTTTGGCTGCCAATCAACCGTTCCTGACTTGAGCTCAGAGATTAATAGATCTGCAAATTTAGTTAATTTTGATTCTGTATATCTCATTGCTGCAAATGATTTAGGATCATCTTGTGAACCCCAGTTACCTTGACCGTCTACGAGTGGATATTTAAAAGAAAAGTTTTGAGCCATTAAAACCATTGCTTCATAAGCAGCGCTATCTCCATGAGGGTGAAACTTGCCGATTACATCACCCACAGTCCTTGCTGATTTTTTATATTTAGATCCTGCGTCTAATCCTAATTCGGACATGGCATATAAAATTCTTCTTTGAACTGGTTTTAATCCATCCCCAATATTTGGTAAGGCTCTATCTAAAATTACATACATGGCGTAATTCAGGTAAG
>CBFHIO010000003.1:14211-42553 GCA_965656035.1 Gammaproteobacteria bacterium
TACTGTTTAAGGCTTATTGAACTTGTATCTGATTGCTCTTTCATAATTATATTTTTGCTAATGAGCCTTTTTTCTCAAGCCATTCTTTTCTTGCTCCTGCGTTTTTCTTTGATAAAAGAAGGTCCATCATTGAGTTAACGTTATCGCTTGAGCTAATTAATAATTTTACAAGCTGTCTAGATGATGGATCCATAACAGTTTCTCTTAACTGAGAAGGATTCATCTCCCCTAAACCTTTAAACCTTTGAATATTTATCTTTGATTTACCTTTTTTATTTTTAAAATTTGTAACAATCTCATCTCTTTGAGATTCATTTAAAGCATATGACACATCTTTACCGCAATCGATCCTGTATAGAGGTGGCATAGAAATATATATACGACCCTCTTGAACCAATGGCTTGTAATGTCGTAAGAACAAAGCACATAATAATGTTGCTATATGCAACCCATCAGAATCAGCATCAGCTAATATACAAATCTTTCCATACCGTAAAGATGATAGATCGCTATTTCCAGGCAAAACACCAATAGCAGTAGAAAGATTTTTTATCTCTTGTGATTTGATAATTTCATTACTTTCTAAATCCCAAGTATTTAAAATTTTTCCACGCAAAGGCATGATTGCTTGAAAAGATCTTTCTCTTGCTTGTTTAGCAGAGCCTCCAGCAGAATCTCCCTCAACTAAAAATAACTCGGTTTCATTTAAATCTTGACTATTGCAATCAGAAAGCTTGCCTGGCAGTGCCGGACCTTTGAAAGTTTTTTTTCTTTCAACAATATTTGAAACTTTTGCCCTAGTTTGAGCTGAAATAATTGCTAGTTCAGCAATTTTTTCTCCTTCTTCGGTATGAGTATTAAGCCAAATACTTAAAACATCCTTAGTGGTACTTGAAACAAATGACATGTGATCTTTAGAATCTAGTCTTTCTTTAGTTTGGCCGGCAAACTGAGGATTTTGTAATTTTGAAGAAACAATAAAAATAGCATTATTTATTATGTCATCTGCATTAATTTTTAAGCCTTTAGGTAATAAATTTCTATAATCACAAAATTCTTTTATTGACTCTAAGAGACCTGACTTAAAACCATTAAGGTGAGAGCCACCTTGAGCGGTAGGAATTAGATTGACGTATGTTTCATCAAGTTTGTTTTTAGGAGGTTTTGGCGACCAATTAATAGCAAACTCCAACTCCTGAGCCCTGCCTTCTTTAGAGCATATGATTGAATCTTCTAGCAAAAGCTCAGAACCCTCTGACGATTCACTAAGATAGCTTTTTAAACCATCTTCAAAATACCACCTCTCTTTATCATTAGGTTTTTTTTCATTAATAAATTCTATGGTTAAACCAGGGCAAAGTACTGCTTTTGCTTTTAGCAAATGCTTTAAGCTCTTTATTTGAACGTTTATATCTTCAAAATATTCTGGATTGGGTTTAAAAGTTACAGAAGTGCCTGTATTTCTTATGCCCACTTCACCGATTTGTTTTAGCTCACTAATTTTATCTCCATTGCTAAAAGCTATATGAAACTCCTTAGAGTCCCTTTTGACTTTTACATCTAATGCCTCTGATAAAGCATTTACCACAGAAACACCAACACCATGAAGACCTCCTGAAAAATTGTAATCATCTCCAGAAAACTTTGCACCAGCATGCAGCTTGCATAGAATTAACTCTACCCCAGTAACTTTATGTTCCGGATGAATATCAACCGGCATTCCTCTTCCATTGTCAGAAACCATAATGCTGCCATCTTTTAGAAGCGAAATCTTTATACTAGAGCAATGACCTGACAAGGCCTCGTCTACTGAATTATCTAAAACTTCTTGAATTAAGTGATTTGGATTGGATGTATCTGTATACATCCCAGGTCTTTTTTTTACAGGATCTAAACCCGACAAGACCTCGATTGCTTCTGCATCATATGAATTTTTTGCCAATTTTAAGATGCCTTAATAATGATTGAACTAATGTAAGTTATTCTACTCTAAGAAATATTAAAAAATTATAAAATATAAAAAAATTGTAAATGTTTGCACTGTAAACATTTATATTGAGTTAAAATACCATCATGAATATGAGCAAAATTTCAAAATCTTTTTTAATAGTATTTTTATCAGCCTCCAGCCTTTTAGCTGAAAACCTATTAGATATTTACAACGAAGCATTAAAAAATGACCCAACCTTTAAAGCTGCAGAATATTCTTATCTTGCTGATAAAGAATTAGTTGTTCAAGGTAGAGCTGCTCTTTTGCCAAGTTTAACTTTAAGCGGATCAACAAATTGGAATGAGTATTACCAAGATAAACAGCTACAACAAGAATACAATTCATTTTCTAGCTCAGCGCGGTTAACTCAACCATTGTTTAGGCTTGATTCATGGTTTCAGTTTAAACAATCAAAAGCATTATCTAACGCTGCTGAGGCAGAATTTGCATATGAGCAACAATATCTTTTAGTTCGAACAGCAGAGCTTTATTTTGGTGTACTTAGAGCCATAGATAATTTAAATGCAGCTATTTCAGAAGAAAAAGCTATAAAAAAACAGCTTGATCAAGCACAACAAAGATATGAGGTTGGTTTGTCAGCAATAACGGGAGTTCAAGAAGCACAACTAGCTTATGACTTAAGCAAAGCATCAAGAATTAATGCAGAAGGCAGCCTTCAGTCATCAAAAGAAGCTTTAAATGCACTAATTGGTAGAGAGATCTTTAGTCTAGATGAACTAGGTGATGGTTTATTAATTGAAAGCCCCACTCCAAACTCGAAAGAAGAGTGGGTAAATATTGCCCTTAAAAATAACTACCAACTAAAAGCTGCATATCT
This sequence comes from Gammaproteobacteria bacterium, assembly GCA_965656035.1. Taxonomy (GTDB): domain Bacteria; phylum Pseudomonadota; class Gammaproteobacteria; order Magnimaribacterales; family D2472; genus SCGC-AAA076-P13. The sequence goes on from CBFHIO010000003.1 coordinate 17,040, forward strand.
ACGAAAAGATGCTGCAAAAAGCAATGCCAGGAATGCAGCTTCTAACCATTTACCTAAAATAGATATTGTTGGGTCTGAGTCTGAATCTGAAACTAATCAATTTAATTATGAGGGCATAAACATTAATGGTCAGGGGATACCAGTTCCTGAAGTAACTGGAAGAAGAAATTATGTTATTCAATTCAGTATGCCGATTTTTCAAAGTGGTGCAGTTAGCTCAAGAAGAAAACAAGCCTACGCACAATATGAAAGAACTAATGAAAATACGCTATTTACGCAAAGAAGAATTATTCAAGATGTAAGATCAGGATATTCTAATGTAGTTACTTTGGTCGCTAATGTCACTGCTCAAAAACAGGCAGTAATCTCTGCCTCTAGTGCTTTGGAGGCAACAAAAGTTGGTTATAAAGTTGGAACTAGAAATATTGTAGACTTGTTGCAAGCCGAAAAAAATCTTTATAGTGCTGAAAAAAATCTTGCTAATGCTAAGTATGATTACATCCTTGCTAACCTAAAACTAGATTTGGCTGCAGGAACCATCACTCCCGGTGATCTTGTTGCAATAAACAACCTACTAAATTAGCTTTATGCCCGAATTACCGGAGGTTGAAACAACCCTCAGGGCAATAGAAAAATTTAAACATCAGAAACTTAATGAAATAAAAATTCATAATAGAAACTTAAGATGGGTGGTTGATAAAAGCCTAGAAAGAAAGTCAAAAAATCAAAAAGTACTAAATCTATACAGAAGAGCTAAATATATTATTTTTGAGTTAGAGAATGTATTCTTATTACTTCATTTGGGAATGTCAGGAAGTTTAAGAATTAATAACATTAAAGATAATTATTTTTTTAAACATGACCATATAGAATTCATATTTGATAAAGAGAAGGTCATTTATAATGACCCAAGAAGATTCGGATCTCTTCACTTGTGTGATGATGTTAATAATCATAGATTAATTTCTGCGCTCGGACCCGAGCCTCTTTCAAAAGGTTTTAACGGCAAGTATCTTTTAAAGTGTTGTAAGAGATCTAAGACCAACATAAAAACTCTTTTAATGAATCAAAAAAATGTTGTTGGAATTGGTAATATTTATGCATCGGAATCTTTATACCTCTCAGAAATTAATCCAAAAAAAAACTCACAAAAATTAACTTTAGAAGAATGCAATAAACTTGCTAGTTCATCAAAACGAGTTTTAAAAGAAGCCATAAAAGTTGGAGGAACAACTCTTAAAAACTTTTATTCTGCAGACGGCAGTCCTGGATATTTTAGTATTAAATTAAATGTTTACGGACGTGATGGGCAAGAATGTAAAAAATGCAAGCAAGAAATACAAAAACTAACCATTAATCAAAGAGCAACCTTCTATTGTCCAAATTGCCAGAATTAGGTTTCAAGTTTGGCTTTTAGTGCTTGCTCAACCTTTGGGTGAACAAATTTAGAAATATCTCCCTTTAGATCAGATATTTCTTTTATCAAGCTCGATGAAACATATATTAAGCTTTCTTTAGGTGTTAAAAATATGCTTTCAATGTCTGGAGCTAAAGATCTATTCATAGTTGCCAATTGGAATTCATATTCAAAATCTGATACTGCTCGCAAGCCTCTAATAATAGCGCACGCATTGTAATCTTTTGCTAGATCAACGGTTAATTTTCTTGGGAAACCTACCACCTCAACCTTTTGATTATCCTCATAGATTATATTGGCAAGGTTTATTCTTTCTTCTAGCGAAAACAAAGGATTCTTAGATTCGCTTTTAGCTATTGCAACAACAACTTTATCAAAAAGTCCACAGCCCCGTTCAATTATATCCATGTGGCCATAGGTAATGGGGTCAAAAGAACCTGGATAAATAGCAACTCTCATAAAACCATGATACTAAACAATTATATTTAAGCAATATTATGAGGCGGAACACTAAATTTAAAAAAAATCAAGTTATGGTGAAAAATATTTTTTTAAAATTTGATACATATAAATTTTTTAGCTATCATCTACAGTTCATACTAACGGGGGAGTAATAATTACTCTTAAAAAAAGGAGTTTAATATGAAACATTTATTAATCTTAGGTAGTGTTTTTGCACTTCCAACTTTTGCTGCTGGTGGTGGTGACCTTGATGCTAGTGACTATACTGGTGTCTCATTCTGGTTAGTTACTGCTGCTCTTATAGCTTCAACTGTTTTCTTCTTTATAGAAAGAGACAGAGTGGCTGCAAAATGGAAAACATCATTAACAGTATCTGGTCTTGTTACTGGTATAGCTTTTTGGCATTACCTTTACATGAGAGGTGTCTGGGTTGAAACTGGTGAATCACCAACTGTATTCAGATACATCGACTGGTTACTAACAGTACCATTATTAATAGTAGAGTTTTACTTAATTCTTGCAGCTGCAACTAATGTTGCTGGTTCACTATTTAAAAAGCTATTAGTTGGTTCTCTTGTAATGCTTGTGTTTGGTTACTTGGGTGAAGCAGGAATTATGGCAGCTTGGCCTGCATTCATTATTGGATGTTTAGCTTGGTTCTACATGATATACGAACTATGGGCAGGTGAAGGTAAATCTGCATGTAATACAGCAAGTCCAGCTGTTCAATCAGCTTACAACACAATGATGTACATTATCATCTTTGGTTGGGCTATTTATCCTATAGGTTACTTTACTGGCTACCTAATGGGTGATGGCGGCTCTGCTTTAAACTTAAACCTAATTTATAACCTTGCTGACTTTGTTAACAAGATTCTATTTGGTTTAATCATATGGCATGTTGCTGTTAAAGAATCTACTGCTTAAGTAATAGATACTTATACCTAAAAACCCGGTTTTAAGCCGGGTTTTTTTTGAAATTTGTTACTAGGCTGTAACAAAAAATGTAGCCTAATAATCTATATTATTTTCATTAATTTATAAAAAATATTACAAATAATGAAATACTTAATCACAACACTGGCAATAATAGCTTTTAATGTTCATGCAAACGATCACAAAAGTTTACCAAAACCATCTGATTGTCAGGGCAGCCCTGCTAATTACTATGTGTCTAAACTCATAAAGGGTGGAACAATCAAAGGTTGGCTAAATGCAACCAAAATGCATGAGGCCTACTATAAAGATAGAGGTTTTGATGTGGAGGTTGTTCCTGCCATACAATATCTACCAAGTGAAGACGATAGCGGGCCAAGCGAAGAGATTTTTAGGTTAAGCACTCAAGTTATTCACAAATCTTTATCTGAGCAAGAAAGATGGTGGAATTGGAGCCAAAATAAAAGAACAGAATCAGACGTGAAAGAACGAGATGCTTTTGTTGCAGAGTATGATAAAAATAATGAGGTAACTGCTAGAAGATTTCTATGCATACTTTGAAATTAGATTCTACGGAGAGATGGTTTCTCCATCATAAGCTAGTAAATTACCAGAATCACTAGTTGTTGCATTTTCAATAACATTTAAGAGCAGCTCTCTGCTTTCTTCAGGAGTAAATAACATACCTTTTGCTACATTTCTTTTAAAAGGCTCACTCAAATTACTATCTACTGTTCCTGGCTGAAGGGCTAAAACAATAGCTTTAGGATTTGTTCTTTTCAACTCTATACTAAAATTTTTTACAATTTGATTTAACGCGCTTTTACTTGCCCTATAAGAATACCAACCACCAAGTTTATTATCTGAGATACTCCCAACCCTAGCACTCAAAAAAGCAACAACAGACTTAGTATCTTTTTTTAGTAAAGGTATGAAGTATTTCCCAATTAATGCTGGGCCAACTGCATTAATACTAAAAATTTTCATAAATGATTCATGATTAATATCTTTTATGCTCTTTTCTGGTTTGATGCGATCTGAATGAAGTATGCCAGTCGCCGTAATAATTATATCTATCTTATGGCCGTTTATGCTTTCAGCAGCAGCAGCTACACTCTCTTCTAATTCGATATCTATATAAAAGCTGGTTAATTTACTGTGAGTTGAATTTATCTTATTTCTTGAAAATGCAAATATATTGCTTACAGAACTGTCTTTTAGATAATGCTCAACAAATGCATTGCCTATGGCACCTCTTGATCCAATGATTACAATATTTTTATCCATGACTGCTTACAAGGGAGCAGGGCTCCCTTGTAAAAATTATTAATTAAAAACTATAGTTAACACTTAAACCATATGTCTTATAGTTGTTTGGATAACCATAGAATGTTGTTTCAGATAAATCAACTACCTCAGGAAATGCTGTAGTCAAAAACTCATCGTCGTTTATATTTCTTCCATAAAACATAACAGATAATTTATCTGTTTCAATTCCAGCAGAAATATTTAAGGTATTTTGTTTTTTAAGGCCGTTGCCAGTTGCTTCTATAACTGCTTGCGCTCTTGGGTCTTCAAGCAAGTTAACTTCACTTGCGTATAAATGTCCAAGTCTTATATATCCGTCATAACCATTTAAGCTCCAGTTCCATGTCACATTTGTAGATATTGTATCTTCGGAAATATTAGATGGTCTTGTACCGGTGAGGTCACCTGCACTTGAGTTAGGAAAAGAGTCGTATATAGGATCTATAAATAAACCACTTAGCGCTACATCAATTGAATCAAAAGGTGAAAAAACCAGATCAATTTCGTATCCGTCTGCTGATTGAGAACCAGCATTAGCCAAAACAAATCCAGTTCCAATAAAAGTATTAGATTGAAACCCTTTAATCTTTTGATCGAAGATTGCTACATTAAGATAGCCTGTTGGAAGGTACATTTTCGCTCCAAGCTCAAACACCTCTGCCTCTTCAGGTGTAGCATATCTTTGCCCTATGCCTTGGTTTGGATGTGCGGGAGTTCCAGCTGCAATTAAGCCAGCCTTCTCTTCAGCATCAGGTAAAGAATCTCTTGAAATATTCCATGCTGAAGCTTTAAATCCAGTAGATACTCCACCATAAAGCGAGGTAGTTTCATTTAATGCAAATGAAAGTCTTGCGGTATAGTCAATATTATCATCATTAGTTTTACCATCTTGAGCAGCATTGGGATAATTTGTAAAAGGCTCTATAAATTGAAGTGCTTGCAAGGGTAACAGCGAATTGTATTCCGGATTTAGTGCTAATACTGCTGCTTGATCAGCTGGTATTCCTGCATTAATAAGGGCACCAGTACCGATTGCAACAAAGTCTAAACTAGAAAATACACCTGTAGTTGTTTCTTTATATGTAACTGCTTTGGTGTCTTCTATATAACTTAGACCCAGAATAGCATCCAATCTATCAGTTAATTCAATATCGAATTGAGCAAAAATAGACTTAGTAGTATTGTCCTGTGTTGCATTTCCATTTACTCCTTGTCCTTCAGCAAAAAATAAACCAGCAGGGAAACCTAGAATAGCTTCAACTCCACCCAATGCGCCCGGAAGAAAACCATCAATATATGATCTCCACAAGCTTCCAAAATACAATTGCTCGTTAAATTTCATATCTTCTTGAAAATAAAAACCACCAATCAACCAATTTATTTTTTCATTATCTTGTGAATACAATCTAAATTCTTGAGTAAAACTATCAAGATCATTTGATACTAATTGAGGTGCAAGCACATCAGCTGCATACCAATCAATCTCTCTAGCTTCAGAATTATATGAAGTTCTCAAAGATGAAATACTTTCTAAAACTGCATTTTCTAAATTTTTAGTTATGTGAACTGACAATCCTGAATTATCACCTTTTGAGGTTGGATCAAAGCTAAAATAAGCTTCTTGTGTAAATGGATCGTTTGCAGCCATGCCCATTCCTGGAGTAAAAGCTAATTTAATAACATTTGCCGCACCATAGCTGACACTACCAACTGCACAGCATACCTCATCATTCTCATCATAATCTGCTGTCATTCTTACAGTAAGATCTTCATCAGGTTGATACAAAAGCTCAGCCCTTAAGCCAAACCTATCTCTAGTATTAATGGTATTGCCTGTAACAAGATTTTTAGTATGTCCGTCTCTTTTATTTATATTTGCGCTAATGCTATAAGCCATAACCTCATTTAATGGTCCGGTATAGTATATTTTTCCTACCTTTGAATTAAAATTACCAAAACCTAAAGAGACCATACCTGATTTTTCAAATGATGGCTTTTTGGTAACTATATTAACCACACCAGCTGACGCGTTTTTTCCAAAAAGCGAGCTCTGCGGACCTCTTAAAACCTCGATTCGTTCAATCATTGGTAAGTCTGAGATCTGTGACTGAATTCTTGATCTATATATTCCATCAATAAATACGGCTACAGAAGGTTCTATTCCAGGGTTGTTTGCACCATTACCAAAACCTCTGATAAAAAATGTTGAATTTACAGACGATTGATATTGCCTTGTGTCAAGTGATGGCACAACTGCTTTTAAATCAAAAAGATCTGTAACATTTGCTTTTTCAATAACATCAGCAGTTACTACTGATACAGACACTGGAACTTCTTGCAGTGTTTTTTCTACCTTTGTTGCTGTCACAATAACTTCCTCAACAGCAGCTGAAGATTGAGAATAAATATTTCCTGATATTGCAAAAAGAGATAAACATAGAATTAAATTTAGTGTATTTTTCAATACCAATGTTCAATTTTATCAGATTTACTTTTAATGTATAAGTATTGAAATGAGGTAAAAATAACACTCGAAGTTTAGCATTTCTTCAGGCTATTGGCTGTTACAAAATTTGTTCCCTTAAGCAACTCATCTATATTTTCCAGAATAGTCTCTTTAACCGCTCGCACAATCGGGTTAGATCTAGAGAGTTCATGTTGAATCAAATAAAATCCAATTTTAAATGAATAATCTTCTTTTTTATATGAAACCAATCTAGGGTCATTGTCTCCATCTAAATCTGTTAAGAAAGTAACACCATTTCCTGAAGAGACAAACGCATGTGCATCTTGATAAGAATTTGAGGAAATGATTATATTTGGATTTTTAAAAAAACTATTAACTACAAAATTAGTATCTGCCTGATCTTTTCTTTTGTATGTTATCCACTCAAAATCATCAGTATTTTTAACGTTCTTTAAGTATTCTTTACTACCATATATGTGCATATTTAACTCACCAAGAAGAGTTGCTATTGAATCTTCAGGCGGACTAGTGGTCCCAATGAATCCAATATCATACATTTCTGTAGTTAGTTCATGCGAATCACTATGATTCATGATATGTATATTAAGATTAGGGAAATTTTTTCTAACTTTAGTAATTATATTCGTCATATTATTACCTCCCTCACCCTGCTTATAGACAACTAATTTTCCATTCATCAAATCCGGGTTGGGTATAAATTTTTCCTTTAATGCAGAAATTTTAAAATCAATTTTTTGAACTTCTTTGTATAAATCTTTACCATGGGTTGTTAACACATAACCTGAATTTTTTCTTTCAAATAATTTAATGGTTAGTTCTTTTTCAAGTTTTTCTATTTTTCTTGATACTGTAGAGTGATTGACACCCATTTCTTTAGCACATCCGCTTAAGGTTCCATGATTCGCACATGAAATAAAAAATTCTAAATTTCCCCAGTCAAGCATTTAAAAGATTTATTGTTTAAATTTGAACACAATATACTACGATTGTTTAATTATAATCAACATATATGCTTATTTTTGTTATATGAAGTCTCTTTTTTTTATACTAGACTTTTATATATGTAAAGGAGTGGGGAAAACACATGGAAGTTCTAAGAACGCCAGAATCATGCTTTAAAAATATTAAAGATTATCCATTTGAGCCAGTTTATACAAACATAGAAACGAAAGATGGAACTATTGTAAGAGTCCATCACATCGATGAAGGTCCAAAAGATGGTCCTATTTTACTAGCAATGCATGGCCAACCAGTTTGGAGCTATCTCTATGCCAAAATGATTCCAATTCTAACCAAGGCAGGAATAAGAGTAATAGCTCCTGACTTGATTGGATACGGTAAGTCAGATAAACCAGCTGCCAGAGAAGACTATTCTTACCAAAATCAAGTTGATTGGATGGGAGAGTGGTTAAAGAAAAATGATTTTCAAAATTTAACTTTCTTTGGTCAAGACTGGGGAGGTTTAATTGGCTTGAGGATGGTGGCTGCAGATCCAGATAGATTTATAAAAATTGCTATGGGTAATACAGGTCTTCCATATAATCCTGATGCTCCTCAAGAAGTTATAGATGAAGTAAATGAATTTAGAGCATCAACTAAAAAAATAAGCTTTATTGAAATGTCAAAAAAAGTCAGCAAAATAGATAAAAGCAAACATATGGCAACCAAGTTTATGTACTGGCAAAAATTTACCTGGGATTCAAAAAATCTTCCAATTGGTTTAATTTGCTCATGGCAAATGGAAAGTCAGTTTAGAGGATCTCCGATCAAAGCATTTATCCATATTTTGTTTCAAGCAATAGGATTAGAAAAAATTTCACCCTTTTGCACTGATTTAATGAAAGCCTATGAGGCACCCTTTCCTGATCCATCATACAAAATGGGTCCTAGGGCAATGCCTAGTCATGTTCCAATCATACCTGACCAGTCTTTAGATGCTCAGAGAAAAGCAAGAGAGTTTTTTAAAACCTCCAATAAACCTTTTTTAGCTGTTTTTGCAGGCAATGATCCGATCACAAACGGGGCTGAGAAAGATGTTCTTAAAATGGTTCCAAATGCAAAAAGTGCTCCACATATTGGCGGAGGTCATTTTTTTCAATGGACTAAAGCAGAATCGCTATCTAAGATATTAATTGATTTTATTAAAGAGTAGTTTTTATGATTCATTTATACACAGCTTCAACACCTAACGGACATAAAGTCTCTTGCTTATTAGAGGCGTTAGAGATGCCCTATAAAGTTCATTCCATAAACCTTGCTGAAGGTGAGCAAAAAAAACCTGAATTTTTGAAGATTAGTCCCAATGGCAGAATCCCAGCTATTGTAGATGATGATAATGGTGATCTTTCAATATTTGAGTCTGGTGCAATAATGCTTTATCTTGCAGAAAAGGCAGGCAAGCTTATCCCAAATGATGTTAAAGGAAGAGCAAATGTAACTCAATGGCTCATGTTTCAAATGGGAGGCATTGGTCCAATGATGGGTCAAGCAAATGTTTTTTTTAGATACTTTCCTGAAAAAATTCAGCCAGCTATAGATAGGTACCAAAATGAATCGAGGCGACTTTTTGAAGTTTTGAATACTCATTTAGCTGACAATGAGTGGCTGGCAGGAGAATATTCAATTGCAGATATTGCTAACTGGTGCTGGGTTAGAACACACAACTGGTCAGGTGTTTCAATTGATGGACTAACACATTTAGAAAATTGGAAAAATAGAATGTACGAGCAACCAGGAATGATTAAGGGAACTAAAGTTCCAGTAGATAGAGAAAGTATTTTAAAAAGCAAAGAAGACGAAAAAGAATTTATTAAAAACGCACAAAAAATGGTAAATAAATAAGGAAAATTATTATGTTAAAAGTTCACTTTACTCCTGGAACAAGGGCTGGAAGAGTTGTTTGGCTTCTAGAAGAATTAGGGCTAGATTATGATGTGAATATCATGCCTTTTACAAAAGAAGGTTTGAAGTCACCAGAACACAGATCGAGACATGCTTTAGGAAGAGTGCCAGTTCTTGAAGATGGAGATATTTCCATATTTGAAAGTGGAGCCATTATTCAATATATCCTTGAGCGTCATAAAGATGGTGGCCTAAAACCTAATTCACATTCTGAAGAGTTTCCATACTATCTTCAATGGTTTCATTATTGTGAGGGAATGGTTATGCCGCCAATGAATCAAGTTGTGGTTCAAACAATTCTATTGCCTCCAGATCGAAGAGATGAGAATGTGTTGAAGCAAGCACAAAATCTAATTACCAAATCTCTTGGGCCAGTGAATGAAAACCTTGCAGATAAAGATTACTTAGTTGGTAATTTTTCTGCAGCTGATCTTATGCTTGGTCATTCATGTTTTATGGCTAATAGAATGGGGTGTGTTCCTGAAGAGATGGAAAATATTAAAAACTATGTAGCGCGCATTGAAGCAAGACCGGCATTTCAAAAAGCAATAACTTTAGGAGAATAGATGGAATATAAAAACAGCGTTAATCCAACCAAAGAACAAATGGAGGGATTTCTTGAAGGTGATAGCGAGGTACCGATTTCCATGATTAATCTTCTAAAGTTTAAAGAAAAAGCTGAATATGAGGACGGTAGAGATACTAATCTAACTGGTGAGCAAGCATATGCTATATATGGCCAAGAAGTTGTTGAACATTTAAAGAAGGTTGGCGGTGAACTAATCTTTGGCGGGTCTATAAATCGTCTGATGCTTGGGGAAGTAGAAGAACTTTGGGACAAAGCTTTTATTGCAAAATATCCTAGCAAAAAGGCTATGCTAAAAATGATTACGGATCCTGACTATTTAGAAAGCAACAAACATAGAATAGCAGGACTTGCAGGACAGCTAAATATAGAAGTTAAAGAAGAATAACTTTGAAGCAATTATAAACATTAAAGAATGATCTCTGAACAACTAGAAAAGTTCAAACAAAAAATATTTATATTAAAAAAGAATATAAAGCACTTAATAAAAATGGCCATTCAAGAGTTAAAACTATTCTTGATGGAGCTGGGTGTGAAATATTATTAGGATGAGAATATGGAAATAAAAGATAAAAGAGTTGTGGTTACTGGGGCTGCTAGTGGCATTGGATATGCACTATGTGAGGAATTTTATGCAAGCGGAGTCCAGTCAATTGTGTGTGTAGATATGAATGAAGATGGCGCCAAGGAAATCGCAGAAAAAATTAATGGTGTTGCTATAGCAGCTGATGTATCAAATGAACAAGACATTATTAATGTTATTGAAAAAGCTAATGAATATTCAGGAGGAATAGACATATTTTGTTCGAATGCAGGGATTGGTGGAACTCCAATGCTTTTAGAAACTACTTCTGAAGAATGGAACAATACTTGGGGCGTCAACGTAATGTCTCATGTGCATGCTGCAAGGCATGTATTGCCCCAAATGCTTGAAAGAGGTGAAGGCTATTTAATGAACACAGCATCAGCAGCAGGACTCTTATCTCAAATAGGTGCAGCCCAATATGCTGTTACTAAATCCGCAGCCGTAAGTTTTGCTGAATGGGTAAAGATTACGTATGGTCAAAAAGGAATCGGCGTTTCATGTCTATGCCCACAGGCCGTAAGAACTGCGATGACTGCTCAAGGTGCTGGAGTTGCTGGGGTGGATGGAATGCTTGAACCGGATGTAGTTGCCAAAGATGTTTTAGATGCAATTGAGAATGAAAGATTTCTAGTATTGCCTCACAAAGAAGTGAGTGAATATGTGCAAAGAAAGGGAAATGACAGGGATAGATGGATAACTGGAATGCAAAGACTACAAAAACAATATGAAGATTTTTATGAAAGCTGGGTTCATGAAAATAAAGAAGAAAAGTAATTCATGAAAAACTCATGCAAGCAGTGGCTTGGTTTTTTGGAATACCACATAAACTCCACCTTTATATAAATAATTCAACCTTTAATAGAAAAGAAATTATTTAAAAATATCTAAATTTCTCTCTAAGCCCTTTATGCTTAGTGTCTTTTCATCATGTTTTGTAGTTTCAATGAGACATTGTCTCCATATGTAGTCTAAAAAATAAGTAAATTTGATCCAATTTTTTAATTTTTCTTGATCCAGAAGAAAATTTTTATCATAACCATCAAATAAATAACCAATCTCCTCATCATTAAAATCGTAAGAAGAAATGATTGAAGCTAAATCAAAATAAGGACTATTGGCAGACGCATACTCCCAATCTATAAAAAAACATTTTTTATTAAACAAAATATTTTCACGATTTAAATCATTATGAGAAAAAATTATTTGTTCTTTTCTGCAAGAGAGAGAATTAAAAATTTTGAAGCCTTGATTTAGATACCAATTATTTTGAATTTTGTTTTTAAGAATGTCTCTATAATTATCTATGAGATTTTCAAAATTATTAATTGCAATATTATCAATTTTTATTTCATGAACTTTCTTAATTTCTTTACCCAAGGAAATTAAATTCTCTTTTCTTCTAATATCAGAATATGCAATTTCTTTACCTTCATGAAATTCTCTTATTAGAATTCCTCTATCAAGATCGTGATATAGAATTTTTTGATTTTGGGTTTTTGTTTTTAAGAAATTAAGTATCTGAAATTCTGAAGCTCTTTGCTCTTTCAACCAATTTGGTAAATCAAAATCAACCCTTATTACAGATTTAATGTCATTAAAATTACATAGGAAAATTTGAGAAACTGGATCAATTTTTAAAGGTAAAATAATTTCAATTTTGTGATCAACTAATGCAATTTGTTTATCAATTTTTTGCATCGATTTCATCTTTAATTTCGATCCAAGATTTATAACCAAAATAAATAATTATTAGGTATACAAAAAATAATATTGAAGTTAAGAATAGCCCTCTTGAATAAAATAAAAACACAGAAATTGTGTCTATTACAAACCAATAAATCCAGTTTTCTAAAAGCCTCTTTGCGACCATATAGGTTGTTACAATTGCTCCCCAAGTTGTAAGAGAATCGATAAAAGGTAAGGCAGCATTTGTAAATTTTTCAAGCGCCCAGCCAGATGAAAATGCCAATAGAAATATCAACGAAATTGCTTTAATGTGTTGGATTCTATTCCATGTTCTTACAAGAAGTTTTTTATTGCTTGGTATAGATGTTCTCCACTGCGTCCATCCATAAACAGCCATAATGCAATAAAATATTTGCAATCCTGCTTCCATGTAAAGGCCTGCAGAATACATTACAAAAAAATATAGCAGGGAACTAAAAAAAGCTGCAAACCAACAACCTATGTTCTGTTTTACTGCTAATAATAAATAGGCTATTGCAAGAATAACTGCTGCAGGCTCTATCCAGTTAGAGTTAATAAGGTTAGAAATCATATCTCACTGTAATACCTAAATGCCTTGGGTCTCCATGTCTTTCATAAAGTGTATCAATAAAATTTGGAGCTTCATTTCCAAAGTAAAAACCTCTGGTTGAGTAATACTCATCAAAGACGTTTCTTCCCCAAATAGAGTAAGTCCATTGTCCATAAAAGTAACTATAGTTTATGTTTGTTAAAAGGTATGGTTTTGATTTATTGTCATGAGAATCAGAATAATAAAAACTACTTTTACCCACCACATCAATAGATAAATTTGATTGATCTGAGGGATACCAATTCAATCCAATTGCATAACTTTTTTTAGGGGCGTGAGCTTGCTCTCTACCCTCAATATCTGGTCGAGATTTCCAACTTTTAATTTCAGTTTTAAGTAAGCCAAAGTTTATAAACATGTCTAGATTTTTTGATAGTTGAAAATCCATTTCTAGCTCTAAACCATTGTTGATTCCTTCTGCCGCATTTTGAGTTAAAAATGTAAAAGTATTTGGATCGTTTAAATCAACCTGAGTTGAAATTAAAACTTGTTGATCTTTTCTGTCAGAATGAAAAATTACAGCAGCTAAATTAAGATTAAGTTTTTCAATTTTTGAATTTAAACCTACTTCATAGTTAGTTAAAAATTCAGGATCATAATAAAGATTTCTATTTTGTGAATTAGGATCAAGGCCAAGGTTTAAATTAAATCCACCTTGATTGTATCCTCTTGCGATACTAAAAAAGATATTTGTATCTTTATCTATAATTTTATTAATGGATACTTTCCCGCCAGAAATTTTATCTGAGGGATTAAATGATTCACCAAAAGAATCTGAATATTTTGATTCTGAATTTTCCCAACGAGCTCCTAATGTAAAATTAGTTGATTCATTGATTAAATAATTTAAATTTCCAAAAATAGAAAAATTGCTAACATCAAATTTGCTAGACGATGAACTTTCACTTATGTAGGGACTATATGGATCTAATGGATCACCATAAACACCATCATCTTTTTTTAAATTTTTTTCTTTCGACTCAAAAAAATTTATTCCAACAACCCATTCATATCTTCTATAAGTTGTTAAGTCTGCTAAATTTGATAAAAATCTAACTTCTTGGCTAAAAGTTTCTCTAAATCTTATAGTTTCAGAAAAATAATCGTAAATATATGGAGCATGGGTTGCAGGATTGCCCCAGTCTGCATCATAGCTTAGAACTACATCTGTATCTGTGAGGCTTGTTATGCTTTGAAATTCAAAATGATCAGCCTTATGATAAAGTTTTATGCCATAGGCATTAGTTTTTTGAGAGTCCATACCTGGCCTATCAGATAGAGTGTTAAGACTTCCATCAATAGTCCAAATATCAGCTGGATCATCAAGGTGTATTTGAGTAACTAAAAGCTTTAAAGTTGATTTTTCATCAATCTTCCAATTTGTCTTTAACCTGAATGTAGATTCATCTTTTTTTGAGGTGTCTGATTTTCCAGAAAATAAATTCTTTCTAAATCCATCTGAGTAATCTTTCCTTATAGCAATCCTATAAGTTACATCATCAATTCGAGAAGGGCCTCCAATAGCTATACCAGTATTTAAGGTTCCGTAAGATCCAGTTGTAATTTCAGTTACTCCTTCAAATACCTCTGTTGGATCTTTGGTTTGAATATAAATAAGCCCGGCCATTGCATTTGAGCCTATTCTAGAACCTTGAGGTCCTCTATGAACTTCAATTTGATCAACATCAAAAGTTGTTGCAATTCCACCTAGTCCAGAATAATCAATATCATCTATCAAAAAACCAACTGCTGAATTTGGTGTTCTTTCATATCCAGATCTTTCACCAATGCCTCTTATCTGAAAATGTCTAGCCCTTGAATCGCTAGCAGCAAAGTTTAAATTAGGTATCAGATAGGATAAATTTTCAAAATGCTTAATTGGTGCTGACTCAAGCTCTTTTGCGGTTAATACCAAGACGCTTGAGTCCTCTTCAATTAACTTCGATTGCCTCCAATCACCTTGAACTAAAATATCTTCGACATCGGCTGATAATAAAAAGACTGGAAATATAAAAAGAATAAAATAATTTTTAATGGTATTCATGCAATTCCTCCGCCACTATTATATGGATCAGGTTCAAAGAGTTTCTTTGTAAAAAGATCTCAGGCTAAAGCCACCCCTTTGCAGTTAAATATAATGATATAAGTTTTTAAATGCTGATGCTATAGCTATTCAATAGAATTATTATTGGCAGTCAAATTCATGCCACATTAGATATTTTTAATACTATGCTCAAAATTAGATCCATCAAATTCAAAAATTTTTTTAACTGAAGGGGGATTATTCACACACCTCAGATTGATGCTGTACATATCAGGATGAGATCTTGGTTGATAAAAACTCTTTATTCCACAAATTTTGCAAAAAAGATGTTCAGCATTTTTGGTTCCAAATTTATATGAAGAAATTTCCTGATTGCCTGAAAGTAAATTAAAGTCTTTATGTTTTATAAATAAATGTTGGTAGTCATACGGTTTGCATATTGAGCAATTGCATTTCCAAATTTCAACTAACTTTTCAGATAAAAATTTAAATTTAATTGCTCCGCAATGGCAATTACCATTATATTCTTCCATTAAATTAGAATAGCATTTTTAAAAAATATTAGTTGAAATTAGAAAGCATCCAATAATTCTGCTTTGGTTGGCTCTTCTACTATATTTCGTTAATTTTTTTAATCTAGTTAAGTAACAGTCATGCTATATAATAGTGGTATCAAATCTAACTAATCCTAAATATGGCAAGAGGATTTAATAAAATGAAAAGAGAAGCCAAACTCACTATGAATCATTTGATGACTCTTTCGTTGGATGTGGATACAAAAGCATCTCAAACAATTGGAAGGATTAAAAAAGCGACTAGATTAATTGTACCAATAGCATCAGGGCATTTTTCTGGTGACAAGCTAAATGGCAAGATACTTCCAGGCGGTGCAGATTGGGTTTTGTTGCGTGACGATGGCGTGATGGAAATTGACGTTAGATTGGTGCTTGAAACCATTGAAAGCGCTTTGATCTACCTAACCTATCAAGGAAGATTCATAGCTTCTAAGTCAGTCATGGCTCAAATGCAAGCTGGAGAAAAAATCTCACCAGATGAGTATTCTCTTGCCGTGACTGCAAGGTTTGAATCAGGCCATCCTGATTTTCTTTGGGTTAATGACGCCATAGTAATTGCAACGGGCAACCAATCTGGCTTTAATCCTACCTATGAGTTTTTCTCGATTAGTTAGAGTTAAGTTTTTAATACAAGTTATAAAGAGTAAGAGCCACCTATCAAAGCAAGCTGTTTGTTACTAAATATTGCTAAGCCATTTTTCTTGTAGGCTTCTTTCGACAAAACATTTCTCTGGAAATTGGTGGGTCTGGGTGGACTCGAACCACCGACCTCACCCTTATCAGGGGTGCGCTCTAACCAAGCTGAGCTACAGACCCGTATTGAACGGTGTCGCATTTTAACGTTTATCTATTAAAGATTAAAGAGAAAATAACAGCTTATTTGTTATTGGCTTGATTGAGACTTATATAAGCTGTAATAAATATATGTCCATGGAACAATTATTACATATTCGACAATGCCCAATATTCCAATCTGAACCAAACCACTCTGAAGAACAGATGAAAAAATGCTAGCCAATATGATGCTTATTAATACAAAGATTATTGTCAAGCTAAATAAGGTGCCTCCATACTCATCAGTATTTTCCCATGAGAGTTTAAGAGACTCGATCACACCTTTATTTTCTAGCATTATATAAGCAGGGAAAAGCGCAAGCCTTGCACCAAGGTAAATTCCAGGAAGGATCAAAAGCAGAAGTCCAAAAAATACAACAATTGCAGTTAATATGTAAGCACCAAATAATGGTAAGAATTTCTTTAAACCAGCAAATAAAGCATTCAAAGGTTCAATTGAAACATTAGAGCTTTTAGCATCAAAAGCAATATGGAGTCCGCCCAAAAAAGCAATGCTTAATATCATTCCCAAAAGACCTAATATACCAATAGGACCACCGTTTGATGACATAAATTCAACAATATCATCTGGTTGTGTTACATTCTGAAGAGGAGCAAATAAGTATGCCGTTGCAACCTCAACAAAAAATACAGGAGCGGCAAGTACAGCAAATAATTGCCAGTTATTAAGATAAAAATTCCAAGCGCTTTTGAATTGATTCATAAGCTTATTGTAAAGTATTATGCTAAATATGAATAAAAATATATCCTTTTTTCTACCTTTAACTTTAATAATTTTTGGTTGTTCGACTGAACCAAATGACACCAGCTATCCAGAATCAAAAAAAATTGAGTTTGTAGAATCTATTCATGGATATGAAATCAGAGATGACTATAGATGGCTTGAAGATTTTACAAGCGAAGAATCAAAGGCATGGATTGAAAAACAAAATAATTATACTCAGGGTTTTATTGGAAAAAATAAATATAAGAAATCTATTTCAAAATATTTAAATAAAACGTGGGAAACCGAATCCATAAGCATTCCCTACAAGGTTAAAGATAAAACTTTCTATTATTTTAATGATGGTACATGGCAACAAAGCAAATTAATGATTAAAGATTGTGATGAGTGCGATCCAAGAGTTTTACTTGATCCAAATACATTATCTGAAGATGGGACGGTTTCATTAGGTGGAACAAGTGTTAGTAATGACGCTTCAATGCTTGCATATTCCATTTCAGATGGAGGATCAGATTGGCGCACATGGAAAGTATTAGACATTAGTTCTGGTGAAAATCTAAAAGATACAATTAAATGGGCAAAGTTCTCCGGAGCATCATGGGAAACAGATGATTCAGGATTCTACTATCAAAAATATGATGAGCCCTCAGATGAAGCCCTAAAAGATATTAATACTGCTCCTAAACTAATGTTTCATAGGCTAGGCACTTCTCAGTCTGAAGATGTAATTATTTATGAAAACCCCGATAAGCCTCGATGGGGCTGGGGTATTAGTGTAGTAGATGATTCAGAGGTAAGATTTTTGTCCATTTCAAATGGAACCGATGAAAGAAATAGGCTTTATGTTCAACTGGAAAAAAATGGTTCATTTTTTCCGCTTATTGATGAATTAATTGGTGCCTACCAATATTTAGATAGCAAGGATAATATTCATTGGTTTTACTCAACCGAGAACGCAAAAAACGGAAAAGTTGTTTCACTTGAAATTAAAAACGACTCTTTTGTTTGGAACGATGTGATCTCAGAAAGTGTCCACTCTATTAGAGGAGTAAACTTTATTAATAACTCTATTGTTGTTACATATTTAGTAGACACCTTTTCAGAAATTAATTTCTATTCCCTTGATGGATCATTTGTTAAAAAACTATCTCTTGATGCAAAAGGTACCATTGGAGGTTTTGGTGGTGGTTTAGAAGATAGTAAAACTTATTTCTCATTCTCAAATTTTGTAACTCCAAGAAAAATTTATGAAATAGACTTAACTGACATGTCTAAAGAAATTTTTTGGGAAGAGAACCTTGATGATTACGACTCAAATAATTACATAAGCGAATTTAAATTTTTTAAATCAAAAGATGGGACTATGGTTCCTGTTCACATCAATTATAAGAAGACACTTGATATAAATGAAAACACGCCACTTCTTTTATATGGTTATGGTGGGTTTAATATTTCAATACTTCCTGGCTTTAGTAAAAGATACCTAGCATGGATGAATCAAGGCGGCGTTGTAGCTGTAGCTAATCTTAGAGGTGGTGGAGAATATGGAGATGCCTGGCATGAGGCTGGGATGCTGTTTAATAAACAGAATGTGTTTGATGATTTTGCTTATGCTGCAAAATTTCTACATCAGCAAAATATTGGTTCACCAAATTCAACGGCTATACAAGGCGGTTCAAATGGAGGTTTGTTAGTTGCAGCTACTATGTTGCAAAATCCAAACCTCTTCAAGGTGGCCATTCCACAGGTGGGAGTACTGGATATGCTTAGATTTCATAAATTCACAATTGGCTGGGCTTGGGAAAGTGACTATGGCTCGCCGGATGATAAAGATGGATTTGAAAATTTACTTGCATACTCACCATTACATAACATTAAAAAAGGTGAGTGTTATCCAACAACCTTAATCACAACTGCAGAAAGAGATGATCGCGTTGTTCCATCGCATTCGTTTAAATTTGCAGCAAAGTTGCAAGAGTACCAAGGATGTAAAAACCCTATTCTTCTTCGAACTGAGGGAAGAGCTGGTCATGGCGCAGGCACCCCAAAAGATAAACAAATAAATCAGATTGCTGAAATTTATGGATATGCACTTTCAGTGATTAATCAATAATCACTGAATATCGAGTAACTCAATATCAAATATTAATATCGAGTTTGAGGGAATTCCAGGTCTTCCCTCATCCCCATATGCCATGCTAGGATCAATATAGACTCGCCATTTATCATTTATCTTCATCAGGGAAATAATTTTTTGGCAACCTTCAATAAGTTTAGACAATTCAATAGTTAAAGGTTCGTTAGAATCAACCGAGCTCCAAAAAACTGTTCCATCTGTAAGGGTTCCGTGAAAATGTGCAGTAATGGTGTCAGATAGTTCGGGGGATTTCGAATTCATGTCTCCGTAATTCAAAACAGCATAGTGGAGCCCTTTTTCAACAACTTTGATACCCTCTTGCTCTTGATTCTGAATAAAGAATTTCAAGTTAGCTATTTGTTTAACATTTGGACTATCTTGCACGCAACTAACAAGAACCAACAAAGACATTAATTTTATTAATCTATTCATTATTTAATTATGATTTTAAGAAATTTTCTTTTACCGACTTGATATATTGCTTCTGAATCTTTATCAATTTCGAGCCCAACGTCTGAAACTTTTTCAGAATTTATTTTTACACCACCTTGCTTTATTAGTCTCATAGCTTCAGAGGTGCTAGAAGTCATTCCTGTATTTTTTAATAAGTTTGTTAATGGAATTTTATTATTATCTATTTCAAAACTTATTTCCTTTATGTCGTCTGGCAAGGTACCCTTTTGAAATCTTTGCAAGAATGCTTCTTTGCATTTAGTGCCTTCACCTGGTTTATGAAATCTATCTACCAGTTCTTCAGCAAGAATAAACTTAACGTCTCTTGGGTTTTTGCCATTCTGAACTTCTTTTTTTAAATCAGCTATTTCTTTTTCAGGTATAAAACTAAGCAATTCAAACCATCGCCACATTAATTCATCCGATATAGACATAATTTTGCCAAACATTTCATCAGGCTTCTCATCGATACCAATAAAATTATTTAAAGATTTAGACATTTTATTTGTGCCGTCAAGACCCTCTAGTATTGGAACAGTTAAAACTACTTGGGGCTCTTGATCATAAGACCGCTGCAATTCTCTTCCAACAAGAAGGTTAAACTTTTGATCAGTCCCACCACACTCAACATCAGCATTAAGAGCCACAGAATCATAACCTTGAACAAGAGGATATAAGAACTCATGCACAGCTATGCTTTGATTAGCGTTATAACGCTTATTAAAATCATCTCTTTCTAGCATTCTCGCTACGTTATATTTTGATGCTAGGCCAATAAGTCCTGCAGCCCCAAGCTTATTGCACCATTCTGAATTAAAACGAACTTCAGTTAACTCTTTTTTTAAAATCTTGAAAACCTGTTTCTCATAGGTCTTAGAATTTTCTTTAAGCTCTTTTTCATCAAGCGTTGGTCTGGTTTTATTTTTACCAGAGGGATCGCCAATTTGGCCAGTAAAATCGCCAATTAGAAAGATTACTTTATGACCTAAATCTTGAAAATGTCTTAGCTTATTAAGCAATACCGTATGCCCAAAGTGAAGATCTGGAGCGGTGGGATCAAAACCTGCTTTTACAACAAGCTGCTTGCCTGATTCTAATTTCTTTTTTAAATCAGACTCAGTCAGTATTTCGTCTGTTCCTCTCTTAATTATTGCCAGGTCTTCTTGCATATGCCTATGATAGTATTTTTCGTGACTTAATAGAATGAGTAAGTTGCTACTTAGTGCTTTAAGATTAAAATATGAGTTATGTATTTATCTAATAATAAATTTATTTCTGAATCAGAAATACTTCCCAAGCTTTTAGAAGAAACTAAGTTTTTGAATGAATCTATAATTTCTGAAAATGCAGAACAAATAATTATTGCCTGCAGAAAAAATAAAAAAGAACGAACAAAACTTGATGCGTTTTTAAGTGAGTATGGTTTAGACAATCAAGAAGGTGTAGCCCTTATGTGCCTTGCAGAATCTATACTCAGAATACCTGATACCAAAACTAGAGATCTTATAATTTCCGAAAGATTGTCTGAGGGCAGATGGATCGAACATCTTAATAAGGCAGATAGTTTATTTGTTAATGCATCAACATGGGGACTTTTATTGGCTGGAAAAGTTGTTAAAACCCCTCTTGAGTGGTCACAAAATCCAAATAAATTTCTACGATCAATAGTTTCTAAATCTGGAGAATTTCCCATAAGAAATGCTGTGGTTGCAGCTATGCATATTCTTAGTCAAGAATTTGTAATGGGGCGTGATTTTAAGGATGTTAATAAAATACCAAATATTAATGAATCAATTTATTCATTTGATATGTTGGGGGAAGCTGCGCGAAATGAAGAACAAGCAAACATTTACTACAACGCTTATGAAAATGCCATTTTGGAGGTTGGAAAACTAAATCTTACTAATGGTAATAATAATGGAGTATCTATTAAGATTTCTGCCTTATGTCCAAGTTACGAGACAAAAAAATATGATGATATTAAATCGAATCTAGTGCCCAAACTTATCACTCTAACTGAACTTGGTATATCAAAGGATGTTGAAATAACAATTGATGCAGAAGAACAGGATCGACTTGGGATAAGCCTTGAAATTATAAGAATCATTGCTGAATCAAAAAAAATAAAAGACTGGCCAGGCTTTGGTCTTGCATTACAGGCTTATGGCAAAAGAGCTCTAAGTACAATTGATTGGATAAAAAATATTGTTGATAAAAGAGCTTTAATGCATCTTAGGTTAGTAAAAGGTGCTTATTGGGATTACGAAATAAAACATGCTCAAGTCTTTGGGTATGAGGACTATCCTGTTTTTACAAAAAAATCTATTACAGATCTTTCTTACTTGGCTTGCGCAAAAAAATTATTTGAAATTGATTCAATATACCCAAAATTTGCCACTCATAATGCTCATACATTGTCTGCAATAAATTACTTAGGAGAAAATAAAAACTATGAATTTCAAAGACTCTTTGGCATGGGAGAGCTATTATATAAATGTGCCGATAATGTTCTAGATAACAAACACCATACTTCTATATACGCACCAATAGGACAATATAAAGATTTGCTTCCTTATCTTGTTAGACGGCTTCTGGAAAATGGTGCAAATAGCTCTTTTATTAATAGGCTTCTTGATCCAGAAACAGATGCAAAATGGTTGGCAGCAGGTCCGGATAAAAAAATTGAAAATGAAAGGAAAGATATCCCTCTTCCATGTAACATATTCTCCAATAGAAAAAACTCAAAAGGAATAGATATATCTGAGATGGATAATCTTGACACTATTAAAACTGAAATTAGTAAATTTAAGAATCAGTCCGTGAATGCTATATCTATTTATAGAAACAGAGCAGATGATGAATCAAAAAAACATGATGTCTTTTCACTTGCTGATGGCGCCTGTATTGGAAGTGTATCTTATGACAATCCCTCTCTTATTAAAAAATCACTTGAAACCAAAACTGGCATAGATTGGCCTAAGGTTGATGTTAGGGAAAGAGCTGAAATATTAAAAGCTATATCAAATGATCTAGAATCCAACCCATATCAATTAATCTATTATTTGATGCACGAGGCTGGCAAAACTATTCAAAATGCTATAGATGAGATTAGAGAAGCTGTAGATTTTCTCAGATATTACTCAAATCAAATGATTGGCTTAGAAGAAAAAGATGAAAAGCTTGAGGGGCCTACTGGTGAAGAAAATGTTTTTACTTATGGACCAAAAGGTCATATTGTTTGCATCAGTCCATGGAACTTTCCTGTTGCGATCCTTATCGGACAAATCAGCGCTGCTTTAATAACCGGGAACAAGGTTACATTAAAGCCTTCTGAACATACTTCAATAATAGGTTTCTTAGTTGTAAATATATTTCATAAAAATGGTGTGCCGATTAATGCACTGGAATTAATTTTAGGTGATGGTCTTTACGGTGATTTATTATCAAAATTGAATAATATTAATGGGATTGCTTTTACTGGATCCCTTAAAACAGCAAAAAAAATTCAAACCAATCTTAACGAAAGCCAAAGAGAAATATTGCCCCTTATTGCTGAAACAGGTGGCATTAATGCAATGATTGTTGATTCAAGCGCCCTTCTTGAACAGGCAACTGATGATATTGTTCGATCAGCCTTCGATAGTGCTGGTCAAAGATGTTCAGCCTTGAGAGTTTTATGCATCCAAGACGATATCTATGATGATTTATTAAAAATGATTAAGGGTAATATGCGAGAATTAAAAATAGGCAATCCTGAAAAACTGGATACTGATATTGGCCCTATAATTAATCAATCTGCAAAAGATAAACTTGATGCTTACATAACAAATAAAAGTAAGGCAGGTTTCTCTATCTATCAATCAAGCGAACAATCCATGGAACGACATATATCACCTACAATAATTGAAATAGGCTCTTTGAGTGATCTAGAAGAAGAGCAATTTGGGCCTATACTTCATGTCCTCAAATTTAAATCCTCAGAAATTGATAACTTAATTCAAGATATAAATAGTACTGGATACGGTCTAACTATAGGCATTCACACAAGAATTGAATCCAGAGCAGATTTATTTAGTCAAAAGTGTAACATCGGCAATGTCTACATAAATAGAGATATTGTTGGAGCAGTTGTTGGATCTCAACCCTTTGGAGGTCGTGGCCTATCTGGCAGTGGATTTAAAGCCGGAGGTCCAAACTATTTAATACAATTCTTAAATGAAAAGGTTGTGTCTAAAAATTCAGTTGCATTTGGGGGCAATGCAGAACTGCTTAATATTCAAGAAGACTGATGGTTGGTTTTAAAAAAGTTCCTGCGAAGGCAGTTTTATTAATTTTCCTATTATCTATTATATTGATTTTATTATTGTATGTAGACTTTTCAACTGATGAGTCCCTTCCTGAAGAAATAATTGAAACATCAGAAGACTTAGAAAAAAAACCCACAGATGTCTTAAGTTATAAAATTCATACAGTAAAAGATGGAGAAAACTTATCCATCATTTTTGAAGATTTTAATGTACCCCTAAATACGGCATATAGAATTTTTAGATTAGATAACAAAAAATTACTTTCAAGAATTAAACCCGGCGACGAAATGAAATTTACTTATCTAGGAAATAAAATAACAAATATCGAGATAGGTAAAGATAGTATTAACTCTTTATTAATTGATTTAACAGATGGAATATCCATTAAAGAAATAACAAAAGGAGTTGAGCTAGTTCGGTCATTCAAAAGCGGCATCATTAAAACCTCCTTCTATGAGTCTGCTTTAGAGGCTGAAATTCCCGATAGCGTGATAATGGATTTTGCTTATATTTTTGGATGGGATGTTGATTTTGTCTTTGATATCAGAGAGGGGGACTCATTTTTTCTTGTGTATGAGACGGCATTTTCAAATGGAGAAAAAATTGATAATGGAGACATAGTTGTCGCTAAATTTATAAATAATGGAAATGTTTATAAAGCCAATAGATTCTATACTGGCGAAAATAAAAAAGAATTTTTTGATGATAATGGAAACAATCTTCAAAAAGCCTTCTTAAGAGCTCCTCTAGATTTTGCATATATAAGCTCTCATTTTAATCCCAACAGAATGCATCCAGTTCTTCATACAATTAGAGCTCATAATGGAACCGATTATGCCGCCAAAAGAGGGTCTCCGGTTAGGACAACTGGAAACGGAACTATAAAATACGCAGGAAGAAGAAACGGCTGCGGTAATGAAATTGTTATTCAGCATACTAATGATTATTCAACGAGGTACTGTCACCTAGATAAATTTCATTCAGGAATAGCAAAAGGTAAAAAAGTTTTTCAAGGTGAAACTATAGGTTACGTAGGAAGTACTGGGCTTGCTACCGGGCCACATCTTCACTACGAGTTTAAAATAGGAAACAAACATATCGATCCAGTAAAACTAAAACTACCCTCAGCAGAGCCAATCAGCATTAACCTTAGGGCTGATTTTGATACACTTATAAAAAACAACAACATGATGTTAGAAAAATTAGAATCCTTATCCCCAAATGAAGAATCATAAGAATTTATACATTGGCGCGATGTCGGGAACAAGTCATGATGCAATTGATGTATCAATCTTAAAGATTGAAAAAGATATTGCTTTGAATTTCTTTTATTCAAAACGTATTCCAAACTCATTAAGAACCAAAATTAAAAATATTGTCGAATCGGATACAGCTACCCTTGTCGAACTCGGACGACT
>CBFHIO010000004.1:0-42038 GCA_965656035.1 Gammaproteobacteria bacterium
CTCAATCAATGCCTGATTGCCATCTCTAAGATCAACAGAACACCATATTGGCGCTTGATTTATTACTTTTGAAGGCCATTGTCTATCTTGAAGATTAATGGGCTCAAAAGTTTTATATTTATTTACTGGATTATCCATTTTTTATCTGTAAATGTTAATATTTTCTATCTATGATAACTCCAAGTATTAAAACAAACTTAATTCTTAAAGAGATGGGTATTACCAGGTATGAACTTCGTTCAAAGCAGCAATCAGTCCTCTCAAAAACAATTTTTAGTTACCAAAAAGGAAATATTTTAACATTACTTGAGCAATCATATGATGATTTAGGTGAAGATGAGGCAAAGCTTCTCAATGCCATTGTTGATGCAGTTAATTCTGTTAACAAAGATACAATTCAAAATAAATTTAACCTTGAAGATGCAAAAAAAATTATTTTAGCTATGAAAGATATTAAAGGCATAATTAGTTTTATACCTGACATTGGAATCCTTGATCTATCAATACCCTTTGTTCAATCATCTTCACTCAACAAAATGATTTCTGATACAGAGTCAAAGAAGGTTTTATGGAAAAAGCTTAAAGAGATTATTTTAAAGTAATTTATGTATAAGATTTCCTTGATGGGTTTAAATGATATAGAAGAAGCCTACAAGATAGAGCTTGAAGTTAATCCTAGCCCTTGGAAATATGAAACCTTTTTATCATCTTTTGAGGTTGGTCATAAGGGTCTCATCTGCAAGAATGACAACAGAATGATTGGATTTATTATCTTTTCACCAATTAGCCCAGAAGCTCACATATTAAGTATTTCAGTAAGAAATGAAATGCAATCAAAGGGTATTGGAACTTTGCTTCTTAAAAGCATGCTAGACCAATGCAAAGTCATGCACTATAAAAAGATATTCCTTGAGGTGAGAGTAAGTAACGTAAAGGCTATTAATTTTTATGAAAAATTTGGTTTTAGCAAAGATGCTATTAGGAACAATTACTACACAGACAATTCAGAAGACGCTTTGTTAATGTCGCTTTTAATTTAACCATTTCTTTTTTTTAACCACATAATTTGATTTGTTGTAATTATTAAATATGAGATAAAAAATGTTATGTAAAAGCTTATTAGAATTGGATGATCTACGTTTGAATCTATGACAATAGGATTATCCGGTGGAAATCTTCTTAAGACTTCTGTAATGCCAGGAACCATATGGAATAAAAACAAAGCTGAATAGCTTATGGTTTGAAAGTAGGGTGCAAGGAATCCAAAAAATAGACCCTTCTCATTAATATATCCAAATATCACAGCTAAGAGTGTAACTATTGCTAATAAGTGCCCAACTCCAAAACCACGTTTATATATCAGTAGGGCAGTTACTGCAGCAATAATGGTTGTAACAACGAAAACTTTTGCTGAAAAATTTTTAGTTTCAATGATTGTATGCTTTTTTAAAGAATATGCTCCTGAGCCTATTGCTAAAATAGCTATTAGTGTATGAATCCAACCAATGAAGGATATATCCATTAATAATTAGCTAAGAAGATTTTCAATATCTGATTCAATATCTTCAGGCTTAGTTGTTGGAGAATACCTCTTAATAACCTTTCCATCCTTATTAACTAAGAATTTTGAAAAATTCCATTTGATATTTTTTGTGCCAAGCACACCAGGTTGCTCATTTTTAAGAAAATCATAAAAGGGGTCAGCATTTGGACCATTCACATCAATCTTGTCGAAAATTTTAAAACTCACATTATATTTTTCGGTACAGAAAAATTGAATTTCTTCATTGGTACCAGGCTCTTGACCTTTAAATTGGTTACAAGGAAACCCAAGGATTTCTAAACCATTAGAATTATATTTTTCATATAATTCTTGAAGGCCTTTATATTGTGGTGTAAGTCCGCATTGACTGGCAACATTAACAATCAAAAGAACTTTATCTTGATATTCACCAAGAGATACTTCATTTAAATCTGCATCTTTAACATTAAAGTCATAAACTGTTTTCATTTTTGGATTCCTTTGTTTTGATTAAAAAATATGATTTAAAAAAAACATGATTATATACAAAAAAGAGATACAAATCTTAAAATGACCTTATCTTGAAGCATCTATATAATTATTTATTGACAATAAGTTATGACGAACACTAAGGTTAAATATATTTGGAGAAGATTTGCTGAGCTATCTTCAGATGAGCTATATGCAATTATTCACTTGAGACAAAAAGTATTTATTGTTGAGCAAGACTGTCCGTACATAGATGCAGACTACACCGATCAAGATGCATTTCATTTACTGGCATATAAAGATAATGATTTAATTGGGTATCTAAGAGCCTTTAGACCAGGCATCAAATACGATGGTTCCTCACTTGGCAGAATTGTCACAGAAATAAATTCAAGAGGCCTTGGTATTGGCAAAGAAATCACAAAAGAAGGGGTAAACTTTTTATCAAAAGAACATCCTAATCATGAAATTGTTATTTCAGCACAACATAGGCTAGAGCATTTTTATGTTGAACTTGGATTTACAGCTAGAGGTGAGGTTTATCTAGAAGATGACATTGATCATATCCAAATGTACTTTCCTCCAAAACAAAATTAGATCTTGTTTTTATCTAGCTTACTTAATATCTCGTCATATACAGAAGATGAAAACTTGAAATCATCTATAAAACCACAATGACCACCGTATTGTTGAGGTTTAAATTTTACATAATCAGTTTGATTCAGCTTAAGCAGAGGTTCAATAGGTATACAAGGATCATCAATAGATGAATAAATGAGTGTCTTATGTTTTATCTGATTTAAAGTATTCTGTGTTATTGCATATCCAGAAAAAAGCTCCTCAATACTTTCATGTGGAGAGAAATTTTTTGTAAAAAATTCAGTCATTTCCATTAGATTTTTACATTTCAAAGCTTTTTCTAAATTAGCAATTGTATGAAATTCAATTTTTCTTTTTAAAGATTTATGCCATTTATTTATGAAATACTTTCTTACAATCCATGAGGCATTATCCATAGTTTGCATTGATATTTGAGGATCAATTACTGGGGATAGAACAACAGTACTTTTCAAAAAATCAATTGAATCAGAAGCTGATATCCTTAATGAGAGATTACCACCAAGAGAAAAACCAACTAAGTGTATCTCGTTGTCTTTATATTTATTACCAATAAACTCTACTGCTTCAATAAGTGTTTGAATATCAGTAGCTCTAAAAAAATCTTTATTTAAATTCTCGGTATCACCATGATCAACTGGATGGATTCTTATAATATCAAAATTATTAGTATGCAAAAGATGAGCCAATGGAATTAAATATTTAGAATCTTTGTGACCCAACCAACCTGGAAAAAATATTACTTTCCTTTTATGTAAATCTGTTTCAAAAATTTCAATTGACTGAGAATTGGAAGATGTAAAAATCCTCTTTGAAGATTTTGTATTAAGTTCTTTGCGTATGGTTTTTTGTTGTTTTTCTCTTAAAGGGCTTGATGCCAAAAGGGTATTAAATAAACCATTCTTAAGTAAGTTCATTATTATTTAAATAATAGAACTATCAAATAATAAACTATGAATTTCCTCAGTTATAAATGGAGCGAAAGGATGCATCATAACTAGTATTTCTTTTAAAAGAGGTCTTAGATTATTTGTCTCTCCGCTTTTTTTACATTCTTCAATGTAAACATCACAGAACTTACTCCAGAAAAACTCATAAACTTCGTTGATAGCATAGTCTAATCTGTAATCTTTAATATTTCTCTCGATCTGTTTTTTTGATTTTTCAAATTCTTCGTATATCCACTCATCAGTTTTATTTGAAGATTGAAATGAATCATTTCCAGCTGGATAACCATTGATAAATCTTGCTGCATTCCAGACTTTAGTGCAAAAGTTTCTATATCCTTTAAGTCTGCCCATTTCAAAGCTTATGTCTTTGGTATGTGTTGCTAGTGAATAAAATGTCATTCTTAAAGCATCTGTTCCGTATGAATCAATACCTTTTGGAAATTGATTTCTTGTTTTTCTTTCAATCTTTTGCGCAATACCTTCTTGCATGAGATTTGAAGTTCTTTTTTCAACTAAATCGTCTTGAGAAATTCCATATATTAAGTCAAGAGGGTCAATTACATTACCTTTAGATTTCGACATCTTTTGTCCATTTTCATCTCTTATAAGACCTGTAACATAAACATCTTTAAATGGAATTTGGTCAGTAAACTCAAGGCTCATCATCATCATTCTGGCAACCCAAAAAAATATAATATCAAACCCAGTAACCAGCAAAGAGGTTGGAAAATGTTTTTCAAAATCTTCAGTTTTTTCTGGCCACCCCAAAGATGCAAAAGGCCATAAACTTGCAGAAAACCAGGTATCTAGAACGTCTTCATCTTGTGAAAGTTTTCTATCATCAAGTTTATAAAATTGTCTGACCTCGTCTTCACTATGACCAACGTAAACATTATTTTCTGAGTCATACCATGCTGGAATTCTATGACCCCACCATATTTGCCTGCTGATGCACCAGTCCTCAATATTATTCATCCAATTAAAATATGTTTTAACCCAATTGCTAGGATGAAATTTTATATCTCCCTTATTAACAGCCTCATTAGCTCTTGCAGCCATTTCCTCAGTTTTTACATACCATTGATGACTCAACCTAGGCTCAATAACAATATTAGATCTTTCGCCTCTGGGTACGCTTATGTGATGTTTTTCTTCTTTTTCCAAAAGATTGAGTTCTTTAAGCTTCTCTAATACAGCCTTTCTAACTTTGAAACGATCGAGATTTGAAAATGGCTCAGGTACATTTTCATTTGACCATGCATCTTCATTAAAAATATTGATGGGTTCAAAGTCACTTGCGGTATTTGAAGTCTTTACCTGACCATCTACCTCATGAAGTGAATATTTTTTACCTATTTCATAGTCATTAAAATCGTGGCCCGGAGTAATTTTCAGACAGCCGGTTCCAAATTCCATATCAACATACTCATCTGCTAATATCGGTATCTTTCTTCCAACAAAGGGTAGAACAATATTTTTACCAATAAGATTTTTATACCTATCATCATTTGGATTTACAGCAACAGCCATATCTCCAAACATAGTTTCAGGTCTTGTTGTTGCTACTATTACGTACTCTTCTGAATCTTCAATTGGATATTTGATATGCCAAAGGAGGCCATCTTTTTCCTGCCTTACTACCTCAAGATCGGAAACAGCAGTTTTAAGAGATGGATCCCAATTTACCAACCTGTAACCCCTATAGATTTTATTTTTTCTGTGCAACTCAACGAATGCTTTTATAACTGCTTCGTTACATCCATCGTCTAGGGTGAATCTATATTTATTCCAATCTACTGTGCATCCCAGTCTTTTAATTTGGGACATTATCTTTTCTTCTGAATAATTTTTCCATGACCAAACTTCATCAAGAAATTTCTCTCTTCCAAGTGTGTGTCTAGTTATGTCTTTTTTTGCAAGATTATTTTCTACAACCATCTGAGTAGCTATGCCAGCATGATCAGCTCCAATTTGCCAGTGAGCATCTTTTCCAGCCATATGGTGATATCTTGTATAGAAATCCATAATCGCATATTGGAAACTATGACCCATATGAAGGGTACCAGTGACATTTGGGGGCGGTATTACCTGAGAAAAAGAACCTTTTGAGTTTTTATTAGAAACAACTCTTTCAGACCAAATCTTGGACCATTTTTCTTCAATTTCTACAGGGTAATACTGTTTATCCATCAGAAAGATTAATAAAAATTACTTTAATTTCTTACTAAGCAGCAACTGACTTATAAGAGGTACCGGTCTTCCAGTTCCAGCTTTTACAGGACTGCTATAGGAAGCTGTAGCCGCAATATCAATATGCGCCCACTTATAATTATTGGTAAATTTTGAAAGAAAAGCAGCAGCATGAATTGTTCCAGCTTCTCTTCCTCCACCAATATTAGCTAAATCTGCATATTTAGTTTTGGTACATGATTGATGTTCATCCCAAAGAGGAAGTTGCCATGCTCTATCGCCAGACTCTTCACCAGATTCAATGATTTTATCTGCTAGATACTGATCATTTGCCATAACTCCACTTGCATGCCTTCCAAGAGCAACTACAACAGCTCCAGTAAGCGTTGCCATATCTATAACATATGAAGGTTTGTATTTTTCAACATATGTTAAGCAGTCAGCGAGAATCAATCTTCCTTCAGCATCAGTATTAAGAATTTCAATCGTTTGACCGGACATTGAAGTTACAACATCACCAGGTTTTGTAGCTTTAGATGAGCACATGTTTTCAGCACAACCCATAACGCCAACTACGTTAACATCAGCATTTAATCTTGCGAGGGTAGACATCACCCCAAATACAGTTGCAGCTCCGCACATATCCCACTTCATTTCATCCATTGCAGGACTTGGCTTTATAGAAACGCCTCCAGTATCAAAGGTGACACCCTTGCCAACTAATGCAATTGGTTTATCAGTTGATTTACCACCCTTATATTCAATAACCATCATCCTAGCGGGTTCTTCACTACCCCTAGAAACACTTAAAAATGAGCCCATACCCATTTTTTGCATTTGTTGTTCATTAAAAGATTTAACTTTCAGCTTTGGAAAATCTTTTGTCATTGCTTTAACCTTTTTCTCAATTATTCTTGGAGTGCAGTGATTGGCCGGAAGATCTCCTAAATATTTTGCAGTATTAACACCCTCACCAATAGCGTATCCAACTTTTGCAGCTTGCTTTGCTTTTGTTAGTGAAGCACCAGCTAAGCCAGATGTAAGGATAGTCAATTTTTTTACACTAGGCTTTTTAGAAGTTTTATTTTTTGTTTCAGAAAAGATGTAAACATTTGACTCAATAGTTTTAGTAACCATCTCTATTAACCAAAGCTCATCCTTTCCTTTAGGCACGGTTGTTCCGGGCATAATTGATATATCATTGCACTTATATTTATTTCCTTTTTGTGCAATCCCCTGATACATAGATAACCATTTATGAGTAGGAGTATCCGTATCAAGCCCTTTGACTAGTAGTATATTTTTGGCATTAATCCCGTCTATTTTTGGGAGCAAAATACTGCCTCCAGACTCTTCAAGATGTGATTGAATAGTTTTAGAAATAAAACTTTTTGATTTTTTATTTAGTTCTTTAAAAGAAACATCGTTTTTTGTATTTTTATTTATGATCAAAACAAGCATATCTGTTGCTAATGAAGATATGTTTGCTGCGTCTTTTACAAGAACATTATTTAAAACTTTATACGCCATTTAGGTTCTCCTGTTATGGTATTTACTGATAAGATAAATATTGTAATGCATCATAGTTCTCAAGGCATATATAAAAAAAATATTCTTTCAAAAAGTTTGAATATAGAGGTCTTTAGGTCATCAACTGGTGCTCTATTAATTTTCTTTTTGCTTGTTGTAGGATCAAGGGTTGTCGGCTACTTTGAACAGGCTGCTGAAGGAAATATAGATCCTGGAATAATATTTAGTGTAATTGCTTTAAGATTTCCTGATTTTATAACATTATTAATTCCCTTATCTTTTTTTTTAGGACTTCTCATAACAATTGGCAGACTAAATTCTGAGGGAGAAATTCATGGATACTTTTCAGCTGGGTTATCAAAATTTAATTTAATAAAATTTTTAGCGCCTCAAGCCTTTATTTTTTTTATCATCACCCTTGTTTTAAGTTTATACCTAGCGCCCTATACAAAAAATCTCTCTAAAGATTTGATAGCAATAGACTCATTTGAAGAGCAAATTGATGCAATTCAATCTGATGATATAGTTTCACTAGATGATGGAGGATTCCTTTATGTTCAAACAGCAGATGAAGGATTAATAAAAGGAGTTAAGCTTTTTCAAGTTGATGAAAATAATTCATTTATTGTTATTTCTGATGAGCTAGTAACTACAGAGAAAGATAAAACCATTGAGTTAAATTTAAAAAATGGGTCTTTTTATGGTGGCTTATTCTCAGAATCATCAAAAATTATTTCAAACTTTAATAAATTTAATTTTGAAATTGATAAAAACATGTCTCAAAACAATGATTTAAGTCTTGCTAAATTATTTGATTATTCTTCAACATCAGATTTAGCAACATTTCAGTGGAATATATCAATACCAATAACAATTTTAATTTTGTTACTTTATGGTATTTATATCTCATCATCAAAACCTAGAGAGGGTAAATTTTCATTTATGCTTCCAGGAATGTTGATATATGTTTCTTATTTAAGCCTTTTAATACTTGGCAGAGAATTCATATCTGATAACCCAGGCTCCATTTTTAACCTTTGGTTTATTCATGGTTTATTTATATTATTTTTATTTCTATATGTTTACAGAGAGAAAATTATTCTTGTAAGTTTTGCAAACTTGGCAATACATGAAAATGTCTATTTTAGATACTTCATAGGAATCATAATATTTAGTTTATTTATATGGATGGTGGCATGATTAAAATTTTTCATGGCTATCTCATAAAAAGATCGTTTTTAATTTCCTCATTAATTTTTATATTATTTACCACATTAGATTTAGTTTTTAGCCTAATGTCTGAGCTTGAAAACTTATCTGAAGAATATAATTTTTCTAATGTCTTTTTGTATGTTTTAAGTAAATCTCCAAGCAATGCAATAGATTTCATAGAAGGTGCTTGTTTGCTTGGAGTCATGATTTCTTTGGGCATCTCACATCAAGAAGGTAACTTAAATGTCTTAAGGTCGAGTGGGGAATCACCATTAAAAATAGTATTAATAAGCTCACTCGGCCCAACATTATTAATATTTTTATTTTTACCATCCAATGAGTTGTTTTTAAAAGATATTAGAGATAATGCAGAGATTAATAAAAATTTAATTGTCCAATCATCAGAAAAAAATAGCCAAAATAATAATTGGATCAAGGATGGAAATTCTTTTTTAACATATTCTTATATGAAAGATTCTTTCATTTATAAGGTTAAATTTATTAAAACCAATGATGATAAAGTTCTTTATTTTAAAATGGCAGATTCAGCTGAAATCATTAAAAACCAAATAAAATTTGATGAAACAATGCTATATCATTTTTTTGAGGGAACTAGCATAGAAAATAATTATGAAGAATTTACATTTCCTTTGATTGCAAAGATGCCATTTGCAAAGGTGGAAAATTTAAAAACTTCTGAAATAATTAATACTCAAAAATTTATTAATACCAGTTCAAAAAAAGAAGATATATTATTTACTGCACATTTAAAAAAATCTTTATATAAAAATATATTTCAGCCGATATCTATCTTATGCTTAATCATTTTCTTTGGTTCCTTTATTTTCGGTTCGTTACGAGATGTCACGCCAGCATCAAGAATAGTTTTATCAGTAGTGGGGGCCTTTATTTATAAAATCTTTCAAGACTTCACAATAAGTTTCTCAATAGCTACAAATCTATCGGTATTAATTGGTGTCATTGCCCCAGCTTTGCTTTTATTGATAATGAGCATATTTTCCTATAAGAGAATCTAAATAATTTTTAAGGCTGTTTTTGATAGAGTGTCATTTATTGCCAAGCCTTTTTGAGAGAAGTAAATTTGTAAAAGCGGCAATCCTGCTAGAAATAAAATTAAAATGTTCACCAAAAACCTTATTGAAATTTGCTTTAGAGTAATTTTTTTTCCATCAAGGCTATAAATTTCGATATTCCATACTGCCATGCCTAGAGTCTTATTTCCATTAAGCCAGAAGTAAGCAAAAAAACTCCAGCTACTTAAGATTACAAGAGACAGGCCTAACCATGGATTTAAAGTTTCTCCACCATTTAACCAAAGAGCTATTGAACCAACGGCAAACCATACACCCAATAAAAGAAAGAAATCATAAATGCCCGCTGTGATTCTTTTTAAAGGAAAAACTTTATATGCTTTTTCATTCATTTTGGTATAGTAATTAAAATAAATTTCAAAATATACGATTATGGATAAAGATACAGCATTTTTTGGTCACCCAATTGGTCTTAGAACGTTATTTTTAACTGAGATGTGGGAACGGATGTCTTACTATGGAATGAGAGCATTGCTTGTTTTATATATGACTGGATCATTAACTGGATTTAATCCAGGAATGGGTCTTTCTGCAATGGATGCAAATGCTATCTATGGAATATATGTTGGTATGGTTTATTTTATGGTCGTTCCAGGAGGCTGGATAGCTGATAATATTTTAGGTCATCAAAAAGCTGTTTTGTTAGGAGCAATAATTATTGCCCTTGGGCATTTCACTCTAGCAATTCCAATTGAGCAAACGTTTTTCTTGGGCTTAATTCTTGTAGTTATTGGAACAGGCTTGTTAAAAGGAAATATTTCAACAATCGTTGGAAGCCTATACGGAGATAACGATCAAAGAAGAGATGCAGGTTACACAATTTTCTATATGTCGATAAATATTGGTTCAACATTGGGATTTCTTATATGTGCTTATCTAGGTGAAAAAATAGGTTGGCATTATGGCTTTGGGGCAGCTGGAATTGGTATGGCTTTTGGAGTGTATCAATATATTAATTATAGACATCTTCTTGGTGACGCTGGCTTGAATCCTAATGATATGCTGGATTCAAGAAGAGCAAACCTAATCTCATGGACTAAAAGAAGTTTAGTTTTAATGTTTATTGTTATAGGTCTTGGTTTATTCGGATTAATCTCAATAGATCCTAGAGTCTTTGCAGAGAATTTTGCATACTTTCTTACCATAGTAGCTGGTGCATATTTCATCTATCTTTATGGGTTTGCAGGTCTAAATAGTTCAGAAAAAAAGAATCTATTGTTACTCTTTGTTTTATTTATAGGGGCTGCGGCATTTTGGTCAGGTTTTGATCAATCAGCAAGTTCTTTGAGTATATTTGCAAGAGACTATACCGATTTATCTATTGCTGGTTTCATAATCCCTATAGGATGGCTTCAGTTTGCTAATCCAATATTTGTTGTTACTTTTGCTCCTATATTTGCAGGAATCTGGGCCCACTTAGGAAGAATGAATATGGATCCATCACTACCATTAAAGTTTGCACTTGGTTTAATATTTATGGCATTAAGCTTTATAGTAATGGTATACGCTGTAAAACTTGCTATGGTGTCTGCACCAGTTGGTATGCAATGGCTTTTAATTACATATTTGCTTCAGACATGGGGTGAGTTAGCATTGTCACCAATTGGCTTATCTGCATTCTCTAAATATTCTCCAAAAAAATATATGGGTCAGATGTTTGGCTTATGGTTCTTAGCTTCAGCTATTGGTGGTGTTCTTGCAGGCCTCCTAGGTGGAGATGCTACGGTTGATGGATTAAACTCCGTCCAACCTATATTTACATTCATGATCCAGTATTACGTTGTTATAGCAATAGCCTTAATTTTGATGGCGTTCTTATTTAAAAAGAAAGAATCTAATTAAATAAAAAATTAGGATAGTTTTTTGTTAAGGTTTTTGAGAATATCTGTATAAATTTTTTGCAGTAGTTCGATTTCTGAGATTTTTACGTGTTCATTAATTTGATGAATTGTTTCATTTAATGGACCTAGCTCGACTATTTCAGTACCCATCTTAGCTATGAATCTACCGTCAGAGGTTCCTCCTTTTGCGTTTAAATCAGGCGTGTAACTAGTTATATTTTTTATAGAATCAACAACTACATCTTTTAGGTTATCTTCTTTTGTTAAGTAGGGGAGTCCGCTAAGCTTCCAATCAATTTCATATTCAACGTTTAGTGCTTTTAGAATAGTTTCAAACTCATTCATTAGTTTTTCATGGGTAGATTCAGTTGAGTACCTAAAGTTAAAAAACATATCCAGTTCTCCAGGAACCACATTTTTAGCGCCTGTCCCAGAGTGAATATTAGAAATCTGAAAACTTGTGGGTTGGAATACTGCATTGCCGTTGTCCCATACTGTATTTTTTAATTTAACAATCACATCACTTGCAGAAAATATTGGATTCACAATATTTTCTGGATATGCAATGTGTCCTTGTTTGCCAATGATTTTTAATGAGCCTCCCAATGATCCTCTTCTACCAATTCTTATGCTATCACCAACTCTTTTGTAAGAGGTGGGCTCACCAACAAGACAAAAATCAATTTTTTCATCGTTTTCAATCATGTCATCAACAATCTTATCTATAAAGCCATCTGCAGCATCTCCCTCCTCATTGGACGTTAGTAAAATGGCAATTCTATAATTTAAGTCAGGTTTAGAACTCATAAATTCTTCGAGTGATTCTATAAAAGCTGCTATCGAGGCTTTCATATCAGCAGTTCCCCTTCCATACATTACATCACCATCAATATGGCCAGAAAAAGGAGGGTAGGTCCATTGCTCAACAGGGCCTGTTGGCACTACGTCTGTATGACCAAGAAAACAGAAAATTTTTCCTTTATTCCCATAAGTAGCATATAAATTTTCTACGTTGAGGTAATTAATTCTATTACATTCAAAATTAAGTTTTTTTAATCTTTCTTCAATTAAGTTAAAACACCCCTCATCCCTGGGTGAGATGGATTGTATTTGTATGAGTTTTTGAAGAAATTCAATCATTTTTATGAAGTTCAGAGTTTAATTTAATGGACTTATGATTAGCTTTGGCGATTACCTTGCCATTTTGAGAATTTCTTAAAAAGACTAGATTTGAGCAATTAGATAATTCAGAACCTTTTAAAACCCGATCTACCTCTCCATTTTTATCATATACCTCAATTTTTGTGCCAGCAGTAATGTACAAACCAGCTTCAATTGTACAGTTATTTCCAAGTGGTATACCGACACCAGCATTAGCACCAATCAGGCAGTTTTCTCCAATTGAAATTTTTATATTGTTTCCACCCGAAAGGGTACCCATAGTACTACAGCCACCTCCAAGATCAGAATTATTTCCTACAACAACTCCAGCAGATATTCTTCCTTCTATCATTGCTGTGCCGAGAGTTCCTGCATTAAAATTGACAAAGCCCTCATGCATGATTGTAGTTCCTGGACTTAAATAAGCTCCTAGTCTTACTCTAGAGGTGTCAGCTATCCTCACGTTTTTTGGTATGATGTAATCAGTCAGTTGAGGAAATTTATCAAGTGATCTTATAAATAAATCATCTTTATTTTGTTTTGAAGTTAGTAACTCTTGATCAATTTCATCAATAGAAATTGGGCCTTTATTTGTCCAAGCTACATTTGGCAATGCATTAAAAAGACCATCAAGATTAATTGAATTAGGAAGCACAAATCTATATGAAATTAAGTGTAATTTAAGATATGCACTTACAACATCCTCTATTGGCTCTTCAAGATCTTTTTGAGTCCAACGCATTTCAACGACTTCTTTTTCTGAGTTATCAGTGTTTATGTTTTTAATATCAGTTTTTTGACCATTAAATTCAATAACAGGAAAATATGCATCAAGCGCTTCACCGTTTGATGATTTAGTTAATAAGCCTGTTGCTTTAATTGTCATGTCGCTATTATAGAGACGAATTAGGTTATTTATAAAGTTTCTTTAAGACTATCGCTTATTTTTTTAATTTTTTTGTTTGAAACAGATGAGAGTGCCATATCCTCAATTTCAAAGGTGTCCTCGACCCTGTCACCAAGGGTATTAATTCTTGCAGAATATATTGAAATACCATTTTCAAAGAATGTTTTTGCAATTTTTACCAACAAACCTGGACTATCTGCAGTTTCAATAGTTAGTAAATTTCTTTTTTTATCTTTTTGCTCCATATTTGAAATTTTAAATGGTTTCCCAAAAGATTCATTTTTCTTTTTCTTGAAAACTAATTCTTTTTTCTGGGTGTCTAGATTTTTTAAATTATGAGATATTTTTAATTTGATATCTTGAACCTCAGTATTGCTTAATGGCCTATCATGAAAAGAATATTTTGCAATAAAAGTATTTGCAGCAATATTCTTGTTAGTGCAGGTAGATATGTTTGCATCAATTATTTCAAGACCAGACAATTGGAAGACTTGAACTAATTTTAAAAAGAGCCCATCAAAGTTTTCAGTCTTAATAAAAATTTCCAACAAGCTATCAAAACACTTTCTAGCACCAATAACTGTTTTCTTTAATTCGCTATCAAAAATTAAACCGCATTGCCATTTAAGTTTATCGAGATTATTTTTTGTAAAGAAAGAATCATCAAAAACTTCAAGATAGTTTTTAATTTTTTTCCTATCTTCTTCCTTTTTAAATAAGCTTATGCAGTTCTTTTTTCTATCATCAGTAATTTCTTTAGTGGTTTGAACTGGTTCTTTATTTATTTTTGACCTTGTTAGTATGAAAAGATCCTTAAGAAGTTCATGCTTCCAACCATTCCATAGAGCAGGGTTAGTGGCTCTTATATCATTAACAGTTAACAGATATAAATAATCAAGTCTTTCAGTTGTTTTGGCAAGGCTTGCGAACTCTTCTATTGTGCCCATGTCAGAAATATCTTTTTTCTGAGAAATTGAAGACATTTTAAGATGATGAAGGACTAACCAAGAAATAAGGTCAGCATCGGCTTTTGATAAACCAATTTTTTTTGCGAAGTTATAGCTTATTTCTGCCCCAATTTTTGAGTGATCTCCTCCTTTACCTTTGCCCAAATCATGAAAGAGACCAGCTAAATATAGAATTTCTATCTTTGGTAGCCTATTTATTAACTCATGCTCTAATTTAAACTCATTTTTTAAGTGAATTTTCATTTGGCGCATATTTCTTACGACCTTGAACGTATGTTCATCCACAGTATAAACATGAAATAAATCAAATTGCATT
Organism: Gammaproteobacteria bacterium; assembly: GCA_965656035.1. Lineage (GTDB taxonomy): Bacteria > Pseudomonadota > Gammaproteobacteria > Magnimaribacterales > D2472 > SCGC-AAA076-P13. The sequence goes on from CBFHIO010000004.1 coordinate 14,817, forward strand.
TGACCAATGACCTTATTAAATTCATCAACATACCTCTGAATTATTCCAATAGCTTTCATAGATTTTAAGATCGAAGAAAGATTATATTTTGATCTAAAAATTTCTAAAAACTGGTTTGCATATACTCGATCCTCTTTAAACTTATTGTTAATAAGATCAAGATTATTTTTTAGAAGAGATGCTGTATTGGTATCAATTGCATTAACCTTCTTACTTGAACCTATATAGTTATATATGCCAAAAATTAGGTCTTTTCTATCAGAAAGATTAATTTTAGGATTGATTCCAATTTTGTCTCCTTTGATATAGTAATCGCCAATATTTTTTGTAAGGCTAAAAGAATTTTGTTCATCAAATTTTTTGAATACATGTTGATTAAAGTTAGTTAGGTTTGATGCGTTTTCGTAAAATTTTTGCATCATTTTTTCTACAGATCTTTTTCTAGTTTCTTCACTAATATTAGCTTTAAGAGCTATTTCTATTTGAAGTTCAAAAGTTAACCTATTTCTTGAGGATAAAGAGTTTGTTATATATCTAAGACTTTTAACAAAATTATAAGAATCAATTATTTCATCTAAATTATCTGCAAATTCTTTGGAGTTTTTAATCTCTTTAATATTCTTTAAATCAAAACAGTGTTGAAGGATCCATAAAGCTGTTTGAAAATCTCTAAGGCAACCGGGTGATTCTTTTAAATCTGGCTCTAAATTATATGCGGTAGAGTAAAAGGATTTATATCTATCTTCCTGCTCCAATAATTTTACTTTGCAGAATTTTTTTTTCGACCATATTTTTTGCAACACAGAAGTTATTTCTTTATCGATAGTGTCATTAGTTATTAATGCTCGTCGTGTTAAATATGAAGTAAATTCTTTAGCATTGTCTTTAGTAATTTTTTTAATATCTTTTATGCTTCTTACAGAATGTCCAATCTGATATCCTAAATCCCAGAGTTTGGCTATAAACTTTTCTAAATTTTCAATTTTTTTTGGTTTGTTATTTTTATGAATTATTGAAATATCTATATCTGATGATGGATAGAGCTCTTTTCTACCAAATCCCCCATTGGCATATATCACAAAATCCTTGCTCAAATTATATTGTTTGAAGTAGTTAAGAATTTTCTTCTCTACTCTAGATGTATTTTTTGCCAAGTAGTCATTTGTTAAACTTGGAGTTTGATATATTTTTGGAAAATTATTTAAAAAATCATCATTCAAATTTGATTCATTTTTAATCATAAAAATTCTTCTTGTCTTTTTGTAAGAACCTCGACTCCGCTTGATGTGACTGCAACTGTATGTTCCCATTGGGCAGAATTTCTTCCATCTTTAGTTTCTACAGTCCACCCATCTTGTAAAGTTTTGCAGTATTTTGATCCTTGATTAATCATTGGCTCAATCGTGAAACACATGCCTTCTTGAATTTGAATGCCTCTGCCTGGCTTTCCGTAATGCAGCACTTGTGGCTCTTCATGATAAACGTTTCCAATACCATGTCCGCAATAATCTTCAACAACGCTATAGTAATTAGACTCTGCATGCTTTTGAATAGCATGACCTATATCGCCAAGATAAGCCCCTGGTTTAACTTCATCTATTGCTTTGTAAAGACATTCTTGAGTAATCTTAACCAATCTTTCGTTGTGGGGTTGGCACTTTCCAACAAGATACATTTTTGATGTGTCACCATGCCAGCCATCTTTAATTACAGTTACATCAATGTTTAAAATATCCCCATTTTTTAGGATTCTATTTTTATCAGGAATACCGTGGCAAATTACTTGATTGATGCTTGAACAAATAGTTTTTTCAAAACCTCGGTAACCAACATTTGCTGGAATTGCTTTTTGAACATTAACAATATGTTCGTAGCATATATTATCCAATTCTTCAGTAGAAACTCCAGGAACAACGAAAGGCTCTATCATTTCTAATACTTCTGCTGCAAGCTTTCCAGCAACTCTCATTTTTTCAATTTCTTTTTTAGTTTTAATAGAAATTTTCATATTTTTTCTCATTTAGTATAGACAGTTGACAAGTAAATCTATAAAGTACAATTTTAATGCCAGCACAACATTTTAGCTCATTAAAATTCAAAATTTCTTTAAATAGATACCCATTCATATTTATTAGTTTCATACCCAATTGGGGGAATTTTTAGTGTCTTTTCCAGCTATCTTAGCGCTTGAAGATGGAAGTATATTCTATGGAGAAGGCTTTGGTGAAGAAATAATTGATGTTGGTGAATTAGTTTTTAATACCTCTATGACTGGTTATCAAGAAATTATTACAGATCCTTCTTATAAAAAACAAATTATTACCTTTACACATCCTCATATTGGCAATACCGGTATTAACGATGAGGATAATGAATCATCTTTAATCCATGCTTCTGGACTTGTTATTAATAAGTATTGTTCCAAGCCATGTAACTGGCGATCTAATAAAACATTAGATGAATTCTTGCGTGAACAAGATGTGATTGCAATTTCCGAAATTAATACCAGGAAATTAACATCAATATTGCGAGATAAGGGTTCGCTAAATAGTTGTATTGCGCCTCTTACAAAATTAACAGCTGAAGAAGCCTTGGCAAAGGCTAAAGATTTTTCAGGTTTAAAAGGGATGGATTTAGCTAAAATAGTTTCTGTAAAAGAAAAATATAGTTGGAATGAGGGTGTATGGCCAGCTAATAATTTAGCTACAAAAAATCATCCAGTAGTTGCCTTTGATTTTGGAATAAAAAATAATATTTTGAGGCTTTTATCAGATCATGTGGGGCAAGTTATAGTAGTTAATGCGGAAACATCTTTTGAGGAGGTAATGGCACTCTCGCCAAAAGGAATTTTCCTATCAAACGGGCCTGGAGACCCTGAGCCATGCTCTTATGCTATTGATAGTATTAGAAAATTTCTTGAGGTAAATCTTCCTATTTTTGGAATATGCCTTGGTCATCAACTTTTAGCACTCGCTGGAGGAGCTTCAACATATAAGATGAAATTTGGGCATCATGGAGCCAATCATCCTGTACAAGATTTAAAAACAAAAGAAGTTTTTATTACAAGTCAAAATCATGGTTTTGCAGTTGATGAAAAGACTTTGCCTTCAAATATAAATGCTTCCCATATATCTCTATTTGATCAATCATTACAAGGTATTGAGTTCAATGATAAGCCAGCATTTGGTTTTCAGGGTCATCCTGAAGCGAGTCCGGGCCCACAAGAAATACAAACTTTATTTAAAAAGTTTCAATCTATGGTAGAAGAATATGCCAAGACGTAAAGATATAAAATCAATTTTAATAATTGGCGCAGGGCCTATTATCATTGGTCAAGCCTGTGAATTTGATTACTCCGGAGCTCAAGCTTGTAAGGCTTTAAAAGAAGAGGGCTTTAAAGTAATTTTAGTTAATTCCAATCCGGCAACTATCATGACGGATCCTTTAATGGCAGACGCAACTTATATTGAACCTATTCACTGGGAATCGGTTGAAAAGATAATTGAAAAAGAAAAGCCGGATGCAATTCTGCCAACAATGGGTGGTCAGACGGCTTTAAATACTGCTTTATCTTTAGACAAGCACGGAGTTCTCAAGAAACACGGGGTAATTCTAATAGGGGCTAACAGAGAAGCCATTGACAAAGCAGAAGACAGACAGCTCTTTGATGAAACAATGCAAGCAATTGGAATTGAGACTCCAAGCTCTGGTATTGCTCATTCAATGGAAGATGCAATGAAAGTCCAGAAAAAAATTGGTTTTCCATGCATTATCAGACCTTCATTTACCATGGGTGGAACTGGCGGAGGTATTGCTTACAACATTGATGAGTTTGAAGCTATTTGCAAGAAAGGACTTGAATTATCGCCTACAAATGAGCTTTTAATTGATGAATCATTAATCGGCTGGAAAGAATTTGAAATGGAGGTGGTTCGAGACTGCAAAGATAACTGCATTATTGTTTGTTCAATAGAAAACCTAGATCCAATGGGTGTTCACACCGGAGACTCTATCACTATTGCTCCTGCACAAACTCTAACAGATAAAGAATATCAAATAATGAGAAATGCTTCATTCAAGATTTTAAGAGAAATAGGTGTAGATACAGGTGGTTCAAATGTTCAATTTGCAATCAATCCAGACAATGGAAAAATGGTTGTAATAGAGATGAATCCAAGAGTAAGTCGCTCATCTGCTCTTGCTTCAAAAGCTACAGGTTTTCCAATTGCTAAAGTAGCTGCATTACTATCAGTTGGATATACCCTTGATGAGTTAAAAAATGATATTACTGGAGGCCTTACACCAGCATCATTTGAGCCTAGTATTGATTATATAGTCACTAAAATCCCCAAATTTGCTTTTGAAAAATTCCCACAAGCCGAACCAAAGCTTACAACCCAAATGAAATCTGTTGGAGAGGTTATGGCAATTGGGTCTAATTTTCAAGAATCACTTCAAAAAGCATTAGCAAGCATGGAAGAAGACTTAAATGGTCTTAATTCCATAGTTGAAAAACCATATGAAAAATGTAAAGAAGAAATTCTTTATCAATTAACATTTCCTGGCCCTAAAAGATTATTTTATGTTTGTGATGCGATAAGGGCAGGATGGGGACTTGAGAAAATTTATGAGCTTACAAAAATTGATTATTGGTTTCTTAACCAGCTTGATGAAATCTTAAATGTTGAGAAATCTTTACAAGATAAGAGATTGTCTGATCTTGGTTATGAGCAAATATACTCTTTAAAGAAAAAAGGGTTCACCGATTCAAGAATCGCTCAATTAATAAACTCAAAAGAGTCTGACTTTAGAGATTTAAGGAAAGAGCTAAATATTTTTCCTGCTTACAGAAGAGTGGATACTTGTGCTGCTGAATTTGCAACTTCAACATGTTATATGTATTCAACCTATGCAGACCAATGTGAAAGCAATCCAACAAACAATAAAAAAATTCTTGTTCTAGGAAGTGGGCCAAACAGAATTGGACAAGGAATTGAATTTGATTATTGTTGTGTTCATGCCTCACTTGCTATGCAAGAGGAGGGCTATGAATCAATTATGGTTAATTGTAATCCCGAAACCGTTTCCACAGATTATGATGTATCAAATAGATTATATTTTGAGCCAATAACAGCTGAAAAGATTTTAGATATTATTGATAATGAGAAGCCTGAGGCAGTCATTATTCAATTTGGTGGACAGACCCCGTTAAAGTTAGCGGGTGTTTTATCTGAGAGAGGGGTAAAAATTCTTGGCACAGATGTAGATGCAATCGACAGATCTGAAGACAGAGAAAGGTTTCAAGAATTAATTCAAAAACTTGATTTAAAGCAGCCTGCAAATGCAACTGTTAAGAACATATCTGAGGCAATGATTGAGGCAGAAAAAATTGGATTTCCAATAGTTGTGAGACCCTCATATGTATTGGGTGGAAGAGCCATGCAGCTTGTTCATAACTTAAACGAATTAGAGTTGTATTTAAATGAAGCAGTAGAAGTCTCAAACAGCAAGCCAATTTTATTAGACAGCTATTTAACAGATGCTGTTGAGGTTGATGTAGACGTTGTTTCCGATGGGAAAGAAATTCAAGTTGGAGGAATTTTACAACACATTGAACAAGCGGGTATTCATTCTGGTGATTCAGCATGCTCATTACCTCCATATAGTTTGTCAAAAGAAATTCAAAAAGAAATTTCCGATCAATCCATTAAAATCGGTAAAGAGTTAGATATTTTAGGTCTTATGAATATTCAATTCGCCGTAAAAGAAGATGTTGTATATATTATTGAAGTAAACCCCAGGGCCTCAAGAACTGTTCCATTCATATCCAAAGCAATTGGCAGCTCGCTTGTTAAAATTGCATCAAAAGCTATGATTGGAAACACTCTTGCCAACCAAAAATTTTCAAGTGCTCTACCTGATGATTTATATTTTGTTAAGGAGGCTGTTTTGCCATTTGATAAATTTCCTTTAGTTGATCCAATACTTGGACCAGAGATGAAATCTACAGGAGAGGTAATGGGGATTGGAATTGGTTTTGGTGAAGCCTATGCCAAAGCACAAAAAGGTGCCAATAAAATCTTACCAAGATCTGGAACTGTATTCATAAGCGTAAAAGATAGCGATAAAAAATATTTAGATGAGCTCTTGCCTCTTATAGAAAAGAATGGTTTTGAAATGGTTGCTACTGTTGGTACAGCCTCTTACATTAAAGCCTTAAACTATAAAGTTAAAAAGATTAATAAAGTATTAGAAGGAAGACCTCACACAGTTGATAGCCTACTTAATAAAGAAATTGATTTGGTGATAAATACAACAGAAGGATCTCAGTCAATTAAAGATTCAGCAGCCATAAGAAGAACAGCACTACAAAATAAGATCTTTTGTACTACCACTATGTTTGGTGCATTTGCAATAATGCAGGCTCTTAATGGTAAAGAGGTAGATTGGTCATATAAGACACTTCAAGAAATACATAATTCTTAATTATAGTTGCTATAATTAAAAAATGTCGCGGGTACCTATAACAATCGAGGGTGAAATAGCCCTTAAAGACGAATTGTCTAAACTTAAATTTATTGAGAGACCAAAAATTTCTGAAGCTATAGCTGAAGCTAGAGCCCATGGTGATTTAAAAGAAAACGCAGAATATCACGCGGCGAAAGAGCTTCAAGGTTTAATGGAAGCAAAAATAAATGAAATAGAAAATGCTTTATCAAATGCTCAAGTAATTAATGTAAAAGATATTCCAGAAACTGGTAGAGTGGTATTTGGTTCAACAGTTAAATTATATGATGTTAACAATGATAAAGAGATTGTTTATAAAATAGTAGGCAACTTAGAATCTGATCCTGAAAATGGAAATATCTCAATTGAAACACCAATTGCAAAAGGTTTGGTTGGCAAGTTTGTTGATGATGAGGTGGAAATCGTTACTCCATCTGGAAAAATGACATACGAAATCATTGAAGTGAAACATATCTGATGCATGCTGATAACTGGGCAAATAAAGCAAAGAAGGAAGGTTACAGAACAAGAGCGGTCTATAAGCTCGAAGAAATTCTTCAAAAAACTAAATCTCTAGAAAAAAGTAAAAATGTTTTAGATTTAGGCTCAGCTCCAGGAGGGTGGTCGCAATATATCAAAAAAAAAGCTCCAAATTCACAGGTTTATGCTATTGATATATTAGATATGGAGGCAGTTGATGGAGTATTTTTTTTTCAAAAAAGCATCGAAGAAATAGATAACATAAATCAAATTAGTTCAAAAATGGGCTCTTTTGGGCTTGTAATTTCAGACATAGCCCCAAACTTAACTGGTATAAATGCTATAGATACAGAAAATATATATGAGCTCAATGTTCTAACTCTAGATACAGCAGTAAAATATTTAAATAAATCTTATGGCTCATTTATCATGAAGACATTTCAAAATGGTATGTTGAGAAATCTTCGAAAAAAAATGGAATTATCTTTTAAGATAGTCCAAACTTTTAAACCGGCTGCTTCTAAAAAGCAATCAGGTGAAATATTTTTGTATGGAGCATATAAATAATGAATAGTGTTATAAGAAATTTAGTTGTCTGGTTCGTTCTGGGATCACTGTTAATTTATGTTTTCAATAACATAGAAAATGCAGGAGCTAGAGAGCAGATTAGCTATAGTCAATTTAAAGAAGAAGTTCTCTCAGATAGAATTGCTAAAGTGGTTTATAAAGGCGATCAAATGACAATTATTGGTGATCGTTTAGACGGCTCAAAGTTTGAAACCACACATCCAATATTTAAAAAAGATGAGGCTGTTGATAATGCTATTGAGGATAATGGTGTGATTGCTGTATACGAAAAAATTGAACAACCATCAGTTTTATCTCAATTATTGGTTGGCGCATTTCCGATATTGTTACTTTTAGGTATTTTCTTCTTTTTTATGAGGCAAATGCAAGGCGGAATGTCTGGTAAAGGCGGTCCTATGTCCTTTGGTAAGAGCAAAGCAAAATTGATGGAAGGTGGAAAAGTAAAAACCACATTTAAGGATGTTGCAGGTTGCGAAGAAGCAAAACAAGATGTTCAAGAGCTGGTTGATTTTCTAAGAGATCCTACCAAGTTTCAAAAATTAGGTGGAAAAATTCCTAGAGGTGTTTTAATGGTTGGTCCCCCAGGTACCGGTAAGACGCTTTTAGCAAGAGCTGTTGCTGGTGAAGCAAAAGTTCCGTTTTTTACAATATCTGGATCTGATTTTGTAGAGATGTTTGTAGGTGTTGGTGCTTCAAGAGTAAGAGACATGTTTGATCAGGCTAAAAAACAATCTCCATGTATTGTTTTTATTGATGAGATTGACGCCGTAGGCAGACATAGAGGTGCAGGTCTTGGAGGCGGTCATGATGAAAGAGAGCAAACACTTAATCAATTGCTAGTTGAAATGGATGGTTTTGAAGGTAACGATGGAGTTATTGTAATAGCTGCAACTAATAGGCCTGATGTTCTTGATCCGGCATTATTAAGACCTGGAAGGTTTGATAGACAGGTTGTAGTAGATCTTCCTGACATTAGAGGTAGGGAAGCAATTCTTAAAGTTCATATGAGAAAAGTACCACTTGATTCAGATGTCGATCCATTGGTATTGGCAAGAGGCACACCAGGTTTCTCTGGAGCAGACTTAGCCAACTTAATTAATGAAGCAGCATTATTTGCAGCTAGATATTCTGATAAAAAAATAGATCAGAACCATTTAGATCTAGCTAAAGATAAAATCATGATGGGCGCTGAAAGGAAATCTATGATTTTAAGTGAAGAACAAAAGAGAATTACTGCTTATCATGAAGCAGGTCATGCAATTGTTGGAAGACTATGCCCAACACATGACCCAGTTTACAAAGTTACTATTATTCCAAGAGGAAGAGCTCTTGGTGTAACAATGTTCTTGCCAGAAGAAGATACTTACATGCAAAGTAAAGAATACTTATTAGCAAGGATAGCAGCATTATTTGGTGGCAGAATAGCTGAGAGTATTATTAATGGTAATCAAGGTATAACTACCGGTGCCTCGAATGATATTGAGGTAGCAACAAACATAGCTACCAATATGGTGACAAAATGGGGATTTTCTGATGCTCTTGGAACTATTAAATTTGGCGAAGATGAGGGAAGCCCATTCCTTGGAAGGACAGCCTCATCTCCATCACAGCATAGAAGTGAGGAGACTTCTAAACTAATTGATTCTGAAATTAAATCAATTATTGATTCATGTTACGAAAGAGCTGAAAATTTATTAAAAACAAATCTCGATAAGCTAAATGTTATGGCTGATGCATTATTAAAATATGAAACAATCGACCAATCTCAGATTGATGACATAATGGCAGGTGCTGAACCCAGAGAACCAAAAGGTTGGTCAGATGACGAACAAAAACCTAAAACTAAGACAAATAAAAAAACTTCAATAAAAGGCGCTGCTGAAGAGTTATAATCTTAGCTATGACTCTTAAGTTTGGAACTGATGGTATTCGAGGACCTGTAGAAACCCATATAACACCAGAGGCTTGTTTAAAAATTGGACATGCCACTGGTTTGGTTATGAAAGAGCAGGGCTGGGATACTGTTATGATTGGAAAAGACACACGAGTATCAGGTTATATGCTTGAATCTGCATTGCAGGCTGGCTTTATTGCTGCTGGAGTCAATGTAAGCTTGTGTGGACCATTACCAACACCAGGAGTAGCATATCTTACAAAATCACTAAGAAAAAAATTCGGAGTGGTTATAAGTGCATCTCATAACGATTTTTTAGATAACGGAATAAAAATATTTAATGCTGATGGTGAAAAGTTATCTAGGGATTTAGAGAAAAAAATAGAAAAACTATTAGAAGCTAATTTAAGTCCAGTAAGCACTAAAGAACTAGGAAAAGCCAGGCGTTTTGATGAGTCTGGAGCAAGATATATTGAATTTTGCAAATCAACAGTCCCTCAAAATATTTCATTTGAATCTTTAAGAATTATTTTAGATTGCGCAAATGGCGCATGCTACAAAACAAGCCCAGATGTTTTTAAAGAACTTGGAGCAGAGGTGATTGCAATTGGTGTTGATCCTGATGGGTATAATATCAATGCTAATTGTGGGTCAACACATCCAGAACTTGTTCAAAAAGAAGTTATCAAGCATAGAGCTGATTTTGGAATATCTCTCGACGGCGATGGTGATAGAGTAATTATTATTGATCGCGATGGAAATATACTAGACGGAGATGATCTTTTATATATATTGGCTTTTGCTAATCCAAACAGAACAGGTCCCTGGTCAGGTGTTGTTGGAACGCATATGAGTAATCTTGGTTTTGAAGATGGCATTACAAAGCTTGGATATAAATTTATACGTGCTGATGTTGGTGATAAATATGTCAGCAACATGCTTACAAAAAAAGGCTGGATGTTAGGCGGTGAAACCTCAGGACATATAATATGCAAAGACTTAGTTAGTACTGGTGACGGAACCATTGCAGCCCTCAAAGTAATTTCCTCATTGCTGCTTCTTGAAAAAGACCCTGCAGAAGTTCTTTCAAATTATACAAAGATGCCCCAAGTTAATAGTGCTGTAAAAGTTGTGAATAAAGATATCGCTAACGACAAGGATTTGTTAAATCTGATAAAAGAAATAGAATCTGACATTACAGTTGGCAGAGTTCTTGTAAGACCTTCTGGTACAGAGAGCAAAATAAGAGTAATGATTGAGGCTCCTGAGGAAAAAGTCGCAAAAAAATATGTCAATGACATTTGTGACCTAATTAAATCTAAATTTTAATTGTGATAATTGCTAACTGGAAAGCTAATGGTGATTTTGAATCAAACAAAGCTTGGTGCAAACGATTTATCTCAAGAATGTCTGTAAGAGGCACGAAATCTATTGGAATAGCACCTTCATATTTGCACTTTAATCAAATAAAAAATGACTTTAAAGACCATGATATTGAAGTTGGTTTTCAAGATGTTGATATTGAAGGTGGAGCAAGAACTGGGTCAATTTCTCCATCAATGGCATTAGATAGTGACTGCTCATTTTGTTTAATTGGTCATTCAGAGAGACGAGAAATATTTAAAGAAGATAATAATCTCATTTCCAAAAAATACCAGGTATTAATAAAGCATAATATAAAACCAATCTTGTGTATTGGTGAGAGCTTTGAAGAGTATAAGTCAGGTAAAACAGAAAAAAAGTTACAATCTCAAATTGAAGAATGCATCTTGAACAATACTTCAAATGAAAACTTAACTATAGCTTACGAGCCAGTATGGGCAATAGGAACAGGGAATACCCCCAAACCAAAAGATGTGAATACAATTCACGAATTCATTAAAGATGTTGTACAATCCGCATCTGAAAATAATTCAAGTCCAAGAGTATTATATGGCGGAAGCGTAAATAAGGTGAATGCATCTGATTTTTTTGTTGAAAAAAATATTGATGGCGCTTTAATTGGTGGCGCCTCTTTAGACGCAGATATATTTTCAGATATTATAGAAATTTATAGAAGGCATAAAGAAAAATGATAGTTTTAATTAAGATAGTATGTGTAGTTTTAGCTGTTGCAATAATCGCATTAGTTTTATTACAGCAAGGAAAAGGGTCTGATTTGGGATCTGCATTTGGTGGGGGTTCTTCAAATTCCATGTTTGGGGCACTAGGACCATCAGATTTTTTGGGAAAATTAACATACTACTTAGTCGCTCTATGGTTAGTTTTAACACTTGGATTGGCATATTTATATAAAAATGAGAATACTAAAGAGATGTTTGAAACACCATTAATTGAAGAGGTGATGGAAGAAATTCCAACGGATCAAATCCCTATCGAGTAAAATAAATTAAGAATGGTGCCGAAAGCGGGACTTGAACCCGCACGAGCTTTCGCTCACTAGCCCCTCAAGCTAGCGTGTCTACCAATTCCACCACTTCGGCAAAAGATTGTGAATTATAGCAAGATATTATTTTAAATATAAAAATAATATACTTGACCAAACATACTAAACTTCATAAACTTCACACTCGCTGCGTTGCGGGGTGGAGCAGTCTGGTAGCTCGTCGGGCTCATAACCCGAAGGTCGTTGGTTCAAATCCAGCCCCCGCTACCACAGTTACATATATTTTTTGTGGGGCATATGCCCTTTTTTTGTATAAAAAAATGATGAAAGATGAAATTGAGAAAATTGTAAAGCCTGTTATTGAAAGACATGAATGTTTTTTATGGGGGATTGAAATTTTAAGAGGTAGAAAAAGACCGACACTTAGGGTTTATATAGAATCTGAATTGGGAGCAACTATAGACGATTGTGAAAAAATTTCTAAAGATCTAAATTATGAAATTGATCTAGATTCATCGTTTGGTGATGATTATATTTTAGAGGTGTCCACACCAGGAATTAGTAGGAGATTTTTTAAACAAAGTCAGCTAGAGCCTTATTTGGGAGAGGATCTAAAAATAAAATTAAGAGAGCCTATCGAGGGAATTAAGAACATTGAAGGCACCTTAGTTGATTGTAATAAGGAACATTTTCTTATAGAGTCAAAAAACTTGGAGTATAAGTTAGACTTTAGTGACATTGACTTTTGTAAGTTAGAACCAAATTTTGATAAATTAATGAAGGAAGAAAATTATGCAAAGTAATGAGATTTTAGCTGTAGTTGATTCAGTTTCTGCTGAAAAAGGCTTAGAAAAAGATGTAATTTTTAAAGCTATTGAAACAGCTATTGCATCTGCTTCTCAAAGACATTTTCATGAAGATGCTGATTTATTTGTCTCTATTAATAGAGATACAGGCGAGTATTCAACACATAGAAATTGGATAGTTTTTGATGAAAGTAATGAAGAATTTCATCCTGAAACTCATATTTCAACTGGTGACTCTAATCTAGGATTGAATGAAATTTATACTAAAGAGCAAGAAAATGTTCTTTTTGGAAGAATAGAAACACAAGCTGCAAGACAAGTAATGTTGCAAAAAGTTAGAGAGGCAGAAAGAGAGAAGGTTGTAGCACAATTTAAAAATCAAAATAATCAGCTAGTTAATGGAACTGTTAAAAGAGTAACAAGAGACAATATAATTGTGGACATTGCTTATGATGCTGAAGCTATTTTACCTAGGGATAAATTAATGCCGGGAGAGATATATAAAATTAATGACAGAGTTAGAGCTATTCTTCAAATTCAAGAGATTGAAGGAAGAGGTCCTCAATTAATTTTAAATAGGTCTTGTCCAGAAATGGTAACCGAACTTTTTAGTATAGAAGTTCCAGAAATTAACGAGGACGTTATTGAAATTAGAGGTGTTGCAAGAGATGCTGGTTCAAGATCTAAGATAGCAGTCAAAACAAATGACGGAAGAATAGATCCTGTTGGAGCATGTGTTGGCATGAGAGGTTCAAGAGTTCAGGCTGTTTCTGCTGAGTTAGGTAATGAAAGAATAGATATTATTATTTATGATGATAACCCTGCGCAGTTAGTCATCAATGCCTTAGTACCTGCTAAAGTTGAATCTATTGTTATGGATGAGGATTCAAGATCAATGGATATTGCTGTTAATCAAGAAAATTTAGCATTAGCAATTGGCTCAAGAGGTCAAAATATTAGATTAGCTTCTAAATTAGTGGGCTGGGATCTAAATATTATAAGTAGCGAAGAAGCTGAAGCCAAAGTTAAAGTTGATGAAACTGAATTTTTAGCTAGTCTAATTAGCAGTCTTGAGGTGTCAGAAGAAGTTGCTGAAAAAATTGCTTCAACAGGCTTAGGTAGTTTTGATGACATAGCCTATGCAGAAGACAAAATCTTTAGAGCATTTATTGAAAATGATGAAGAGATTGCAAGGATTAAAGGCGCAGCTGAGGATGCAGCATTATTAGAGGCGATGGGAGCAATAACTGAAGAGGAAGATAATCTGGAATCACTTTCTGATTTAGATTTAACTGATAAAGACATTCAAAAGTTATCTAATAAAGGTATCAAAAACAAAGACGATCTTGCTGAGTTAGCTGTTGATGAGTTACAAGACATTATTGAGATTTCTTCTGAGGATGCATCAAAGATGATAATGAAAGCAAGAGAACATTGGTTTAATTAAAAAGAGGTAATTATTTTGGCTTTAACTGTTAAAGATTTTGCAAAGACTTTAAAGATTAGCGATTCTGCTTTGCTTGAGCGAATGCAAAATGCCGGATTAAGTCACTCCAAAAATACTGATGAGGTTACACCTTCAGATAAACAAGCTCTTTTAAAATCTTTGAAAAGTGGAAAAGCTGCTTCCGCAAAATCTATGACTTCTGGCTCAGGGGTCACTGTTACATCAAGAGGAAAAATATCTAAAGATACAGAGTCTGTAAAAAGCTATTCAGATAATATCGAAGCAAAAAGAGCCGCAGCTTCTGAGCAACTTAAAGAACAACAAAAGAAAAGAGAAGAACAATTAAAAGAAGCAGTAAGGCTAAAACAAGCAGAAATTAAAAAAAGGGAAAAGTTCAAGAAAGTTGATAAAGATAAGCCAGAAATCAAAGCTAATGTAAGAGATCAGCTTTCAAGTGCCGTCAATGCTTACAAAAGGAGAGAGGCTGCTTTTCCTCAAGAATCAGAGCATAAATTTGAAGCGCCTACAGAGTTCATAAAAAAAGACATAGAAGTTCCATCATCAATTCAAGTTGGTGAATTGGCTAAATTAATGGCTGTTAAAGGAAATATAGTTGTAAAAAACTTAATGGGACTTGGTGTTGTAGCAACTATAAATGATGTAATCGACCAGGAGACAGGAATCTTGGTAGTAGAGGAAATTGGCCATAACGGCATTGCATTAAAAGAAGAAAATTTTGAAGAAGATTTAGCAAATTTAATTAATTATACGGATGAAGCAAAACCCAGATCTCCAGTTATAACCGTTATGGGGCATGTTGATCATGGTAAAACAACTCTTCTTGATTTTATTCGTAAAACTAAAGTAGTTGATGATGAGGCTGGTGGCATTACACAGCATATTGGAGCTTATGAAGTTGATACACCAAAAGGAAAAATTACTTTCATTGATACACCTGGCCATGCTGCTTTTTCATCAATGAGAGCTAGGGGAGCCAATACAACTGATATTGTTATTTTAGTTGTTGCTGCAAATGATGGTATTAAGCCGCAAACCGAAGAGGCTATTAATCATGCAAAAGCAGCCGGTGTTTCGATTGTTGTTGCAATAAATAAAATTGATTTAGATGGAGCAGATATTGATAAAGTTAAAGGAGATTTAGCTGCCAAAGACTTGACTCCAGAAGACTGGGGAGGAACAACACAAATGGTTCCAGTATCAGCTTTAAAAGGTACTGGTGTTGATAAATTATTAGAATGTGTTTCTCTTGAAGCAGAATTACTTGAATTAAAAGCCCATCACAATGGCCCTGCCCAGGGCGTAATCATTGAATCAGAGTTAGATAAATTTAGAGGCTCAGTTGCGACCTTTTTGGTTCAAAATGGAACATTAAAAGTTGGTGATTTAGTTGCTTCTGGAAATTCAATGGGAAAAATCAAAAGTATTGTAAAGAGCGACGGATCAAAGATTAAATTAGCCGGCCCATCTGCTGCTGTTGAAGTTTTGGGTTTAAACAACGTACCAAATGCAGGCGATCATTTCCAGGTAGTTGAGAATGAAAAACAAGCAAGAGAAATTGCTGAGTATAGAGTTAATAAAGAAAAGGAAAGAAAGCTTTTAAAACAAAAAGATGATACTGCTGGTAATTTATTTGAATCGCTAGGACAAGAGTCTAAAAAAGTACTTAATATAATTGTTAAAACTGATGTTGGTGGAACATGTGAAGCAATTTCAGCCGCACTAAATGATTTAGGCAATGATTTGGCAAAAGTTAAGATTGTATCTAGTGGTGTTGGTGGAATATCAGAGTCAGATGCAAACTTGGCATTGGCCGTAGATGCAATTATTTTAGGCTTTAATGTGAGATCAGATAATTCTGCAAAGAAAATTATAGAAGATGAATCCATACCTTTAAGTTACCACAGTATTATTTATGAATTATTAGACGATGTGAAAGCAAGAATGAGTGGACTTCTAGACCCAATTATTAGAGAAGAAATAGTAGGTACAGCAGAGGTATTAGAAGTATTCAATTCTCCTAAATTTGGGCAAATTGCGGGTTGTATGGTTATTGAAGGAAATGTCTTAAGAAATAAACCAGTAAGAGTGCTTAGAGATGAGATAGTCATCTTCGAGGGTGAATTAGATTCTCTAAGAAGGTTTAAAGAAGATGTAAACGAAGTTAAAAATGGAACAGAATGCGGTATGGGCATCAAAAATTATAAAGATATTAAACCTGGCGATAAAATAGAGGTTTATGATCGAAAAGAAGAAGCACAATCAATGTGATTGAATTTTAATGTCATCATTAAGAGCAGAAAAAATAGGCGACGAACTGAAAAAAGAAATATCTTTAATTATCAATAAAGAAACAAAAGATCCAAGGCTTCAAAATATTAATATTACTGCTGTAAAAGTCTCAGATGATATTGGTATAGCTACTGTGTTTTATACAGTTATCGGAAAATCTATTATTAAAGATAAAAGTGAAATTAATCCAAAAGTATTAAAAAAATTTTCAGGCATGATTCGTTCAAAGCTTTCAAAAACTATGCAGATTAGGAGGGTGCCTGTTATAAATTTTAGATTTGATGAAAGTATCGAATATTCCGATAACATTGAAAGCTTATTAAAGAATATAAAATAATGAATGGTTTTTTTCTTTTAAACAAAGAAAAAGGTATAACCTCTAATCAACTTGTTCAAAATATTAAAAAAGGTTTGAGGCTCAAAAAAGTTGGCCATTTGGGAACACTGGACCCAATGGCAACTGGATTAATGGTAATTGCAGTTAATAGGGCTACAAAGTTTTCTAGTTATTTCTTAGAATCTGATAAAAGTTATTGTGCAACTATAAAACTCGGGTCTTCAACCGATACCGATGATGCACTAGGTAAAATTATAGAAACTTCAAACAACCTCCCAACTGAAGAAAATACTCACGAAGCTCTAAAATCATTTATTGGAAAGTCATTTCAGATAGCACCTTTTTATTCTGCTTTGAAGCATAAGGGTAAACCATTATACCAATATGCTAGGGAGGGAGATTTGATATTGAAACCACCAAGAGAAATTAATGTTTTCTCAATAAAAGATTTTATTTTTGATCACGATGAGTGCTCTTTCTTAATTCATTGCTCAAAAGGAACCTATATTAGGTCGATTGCAAGAGATTTAGGAAAAAAACTTGGTTGTGGTGCTCATCTAGCAGGACTAAAAAGAGTATCTCAAGGAAAATTTAATATAAATGATGCATCAATTGTTGAGGAAGTTGAAATAAAAAATTTAATATCGATTGAAGAGGCATTCAAAGAATTTTCTGCTATTAAATTACAAAATGATCAATTAAAGATTTTCTTAAATGGCAGTAAAGTAAAAAACATTAATAGTGAAGATAATGACTATAGAATTTATGATTTATCATCAGCTTTTCTGGGCCTTGGTAATGTGTCTAATAATGTTCTAGCCTTAAAACGACTTGTTTAATGGCTAGATTAGTTATAAGATTCGCACGCTTACTTTAGTTGTACGAGGTTTGCATTTTTATTAATAAGTACATCGAGGAATATAAATATGGCACTTTTAGCTAACGAAAAAGAAAAAATTGTTGGAAAATTTCAAAGAACAGATAACGATACAGGATCTCCTGAAGTTCAAATTGCGTTGTTAACAGAAAATATCAATAAATTACAAAGTCATTTTAAAACACATAAAAAAGACCACCATTCAAGAACAGGATTAATAAGAATGGTAAACCTAAGAAGAAAGCTTTTAGCCTATCTAAAAAGAAAAAACCTAGATAGTTATAAAGAGGTTGTAAAGGAATTAAAACTTCGTGGTTAATAAAAAATACATAAATAAGGATAATCGTGGAAAATAATAAATTAGAATCTACATCTGTAGAGTTTCAGTATGGAAACAAATTAGTAAAATTAGAAACAAATAAAATCGCAAGACAAGCTACCGCTGCAGTTGTTGTAACAATTGATGATTTGGTTGTTCTCACAACTGTAGTTGCAAAAAAAGAAGCAGATCCTGGAAAAGATTTTTTTCCATTAGCTGTTTTTTATCAAGAAAAATTTTATGCAACAGGAGTAATTCCTGGAGGGTTCTTTAAAAGAGAGGCAAGGCCCACTGAAAGAGAAACACTAACATCAAGGCTAATTGATAGGCCAATTAGACCTTTATTCCCAGAAGACTTCAAAAATGAGGTTCAAGTCTTTTCAACAGTGATGTCATCAGGCAAAGATCAAAATCCTGATATAGCTGCCATGATAGGTGCTTCAGCAGCCTTGTGTGTTGCCGGTGTCCCATTTGATGGACCAATGGGAGCTGCCAGAGTTGGATTTATAGACGGAAGTTATGTTTTAAATCCAACATTTACAGAACTAGAAGAATCATATCTTGATATGGTTGTAGCTGGAACTGAACAAGCAGTTCTGATGGTTGAGTCAGAGGCAAAAGAATTAAATGAAGATCTTATGCTTGGAGCAGTTTTATTTGGTCATCAAGAAATGCAAGTAGTTATTAATGCATGTAAAGAACTCAAAGAAAAAGCAGGAAAAGAGGATTGGGCCATTACACCAGATGAAGAGACGCCTAGTTATTATTCCGAGCTTAAAGATAAATATACAGATCAGATTAAAAATGCTTTTACAATAAAAATTAAATCTGAAAGATCAGAAGCAATCAGCAAAATTAAAGAAGATATTGTTAATTCATACCCTGAAGCTGATGACATTCAATTAGGAAAAATTTTAGGTGCGTTTAAAAATCTTGAGAAAGACATAGTAAGACAAAATATTTTAAGCAATCAGCCAAGGATTGACGGAAGAGATACAGATACAGTAAGACCAATCTTTATTGAAACCGATGTTCTTCCAAGCGCTCACGGATCATCTTTATTTACCAGAGGTGAAACACAAGCAATTGTTGTTGCAACATTAGGCTCATCAAGAGATGCTCAAAGAATTGAAGCTATAGAAGGACAAGGAACTGACAATTTTATGTTGCATTATAATTTTCCAGCATACAGTGTTGGAGAAATTGGAATGCCAATGGGTCCTAAAAGAAGAGAAATTGGACATGGAAATTTAGCTAAAAGAGCGATTAAAGCAGTATTACCGGATGTAACAGACTTTGGATACACAATGAGAGTTGTATCTGAGATTACTGAATCTAATGGTTCAAGCTCAATGGCATCAGTATGTGGTACTTCCTTATCATTAATGGATGCCGGAGTTCCTATCTCAAGCCCAGTTGCAGGTATAGCAATGGGGCTAATTAAAGAAGGCGATGACTTTGCTGTACTTACTGACATTCTTGGTGATGAAGATCATCTAGGTGATATGGATTTTAAAGTAGCCGGAACAGAAACAGGAATCACAGCTCTTCAAATGGATATTAAAATCCAAGGCATTAATGAAGCAATTATGGAAGTTGCTTTAACAAAAGCAAAAGCTGCAAGGACTCATATTCTAGGAATTATGAATGCAGCTATTTCAGCCCCAAAAGATTTATCCGAAAATGCTCCTGCAATGAAAACTTTTATGGTTGATAAAGATAAGATTAAAGAGATTATCGGTAAGGGTGGAGCAGTCATAAAATCAATGCAAGAAAAAACTGGAGCAACAGTTGACATTGATGATGACGGAACTGTTTCAGTCTTTGGTCAAAATCAATCTTCAATGCAAGCTTGTCTTGAAATAATTGAGGGTATCCTTGAGGAGCCTGAACTGGACAAGGTTTACAAAGGTACTGTTGTCAAAATAGTTGATTTTGGTGCTTTTGTTAACATTCTCCCTGGTAAGGATGGATTGTTGCATATATCTGAAATTGCTCATGAGCGAACAGAGGATGTGAGTGCTGTTCTATCAGAGGGACAGGAAATTGATGTAAAACTTATAGGCTTTGATAGAGGTAAGATGAAATTATCAGCTAAAGCCTTGATTAAAAAAGAAAATAAAGAAGATACTGAATCAGGTAATATTTCTGAAGAATAAATCTCTGTAAAACTTTTAAACTTTTAAAACCGAAAAGTCAAATTTTCGGTTTTTTTATGTTCACAAAATTTGAATACTATAGTTTTTTATGGTCTTATATTTTTGCAAATCATAAAAAACCTAATAGGGGGGAATAATTATGGATAATGCGCTTAATATGATCGGTGGCCTGGTTAAAAGTCTAACAAGTATACTTGTGGGCGTTGTAGGGCTTGGAGTTGTAGCTGGAGTTGTATTCGGTGACACTTGGTTCTTTGGAGATGTTCTAAATAATTTAGTTGCTCTAATTCAAGGACTTGGTGATGCTGGATTGGTGGGACTTTTAGCAGCAGCTATCCTAATCGGATTGCTTAAGTAAGCTAATTTGCTTAAACTGGGAGAAGATAATATCCTCTCCCAGTACTTATTAATGTTTAATCTTACCTTTACTAAAATTAAAAACTTTTTAAATAAAGTAATCGATGTACTTATACCTGTTGTGGTCGTAATGTTGCTTTTAGGTATAGTATTCGGTCCCTCTGCTCCAGTTGTTGGAGAAATTTATACTAATGTATCATCAATTCTTGCAATGCTCGGTGAGGATGGTTTGTTAGCTTTGGTAGCAATAGCTATCATTATTGCTTATTTAAATAAAAATAAAGAATAATTTATAATGTTTGGTGGCTATGGGTGGAATTGAACCACCGACCCCAGCGTTATGAGTGCTGTGCTCTAACCATCTGAGCTACATAGCCAGTCGTTGAATGATAAGTCCTAGAATCCAAGAGTCAATATTTTTTTTCATTAACTTTAAACATTAAATTTAAAATGAATGACATCACCATCTTTAACGATATATTCCTTTCCCTCTAATCTTAATTTACCTCTTTCTTTTGCACCAGATTCTCCATGACATTCAATATAATCTTCAAAACTAATAACTTCAGCTTTAATAAAACCTCTTTCAAAATCAGTATGTATTACTCCAGCTGCATTTGGGGCTGTTGAATTATTTTTGATAGTCCAAGCTCTTATTTCTTGAGGTCCAGCAGTAAAATATGTTTGAAGCCCAAGCAGATCATATCCTTTAAAAATAATTTTATTAAGAACAGGCTCATCCATATTCATTAATTCTAAATACTCTTTTCTTTCCTCGTCATCCAAAACAGCTATTTCTTGTTCAATTTTAATTGAAGTTGGTATTACAACGTTTCTAGATTCATTTGCAAATTCTATTAATCTATTTAATGCGATATTAGAAGATCCATCATCTGAAACATTAGCAATATAAAATGTTGGCTTTGAGCTAAGTAGCTGAAATTTTTTTATAATTATTTTTTCATCTTCATGAAAGCTATCAATATCTATAAGTTTTCCCTTATCAAGCTCATCTTTAATTTTTAACAAGATCTCATATTCAGTTTTATTTTGTTTATCATTAGTTTTAAGGAGTTTTTCACATTTCAAAATTCTTTTCGCGACTGAATCTAGATCAGACATTATTAATTCAAGATTTATTATTTCCGCATCTCTTACAGGATCAATTGATCCATCAACATGCGTAATGTTCTCATCTTCAAAACATCTTACAACATGAGCGAGAGCATTCATTTCTCTTATGTTAGATAGGAATGCATTTCCCAGACCTTCACCCTGTGAGGCTCCTTTAACCAGACCTGCTATATCGACTAGATCTAGACTTGCTGGGATAATTTTTTTTGAGTTTACGATATCATTAAGTTGCTTTAATCTTTTATCAGGAAGGGGAACTTTGCCTATATTTGGCTCAATAGTGCAAAAAGGGAAATTTTCTGCTGGTATTGAAGAATTTGTTAAAGCATTAAAAAGAGTGGATTTACCTACATTAGGAAGCCCAACAATGCCGCATTTGAATCCCATATTATTTTGTATGCAATGTTTTTTGTAATTTAGAAAATTCTTGATTGCATAATGTATCAAAATTTAAAGAAAACAAATCGAAAGCTTTATCAATATACACTTTATCGGTTGGATGAAATTTATTTAATACCCAATTAGAAACCATATCTTTATGCCCAGGATGGCCTATACCAATTCTTATTCTTAAATAGTCTTTAGAGCCAGTTTTTTCAAATATATCTTTAAGACCATTATGACCACCATGACCACCGCCTTCTTTAAACCTTACCTCCCCAGGGTTTAAATCTAAATCATCATGAAAGATTATAATTTTATTAATGGGAAGATTGATATTTTTTAACAGTTTAGAAACAGTGCGCCCACTACTATTTACATAATTGTCAGGAACAACCCAAAAGATTTCTTCTGCATGTGAGTGAGTTATATCTGCTTCAATATTACTTTTTGCAACAAAGTCAGAGCAATGCGATTTACTGAGTTTCAATAACCATTCTTTGCCAATATTATGTCTAGTATCATTATATTTTGTTCCAGGGTTTCCTAGACCAATTAAGCAAAGCTTGAGCACTTTTAGCTCTCTTCAGATCCTTCTGCAGAGTCTTCAGATTCTGATTCTTTAATGCTTTCTTCTGCAGCGCCTTCTTCACCTTCTTCAGTAACTGGCTCTTTTTCAACAGCTTTAGGAGCAGTAACAGATACAACCAACTGATCAGTTTCTTCTGTAAGGCCAGAAATCTCAGACCCCTCAGGTAAAGCAATTTCGGTAAGTCTTATTGAAGCACCCAATCCAAGTTCTGAAACGTCTATATCTATTGATTCAGGTATATTTCCAGCTAAACACATAATCTCAACTTCTCTGATAGCTTTTGTTAATAAGCCACCATCATTTTTAACTCCAATACAATCTTCTTCATTGACAAAGTTGATAGGAATAACAACTTTTAGTTTAGTTTTTTTAGATACTCTTTGAAAGTCAGCGTGAAGAAATTTGCCTTTAGCAGGATCTCTTTGCAGTTCTTTTAATACAACTTTCTCTTCAATATCACCGTTTTTAATTAGAAGAACCTGAGTATAAAAAAGCTCATTTTGAGAAGCTTTGGTTAGCTCATTAAGATGTAACTTTAAATTTAAAGACTCTTTTTCATCTCCATAAACTATTGCTGGAACCATTCCATCAACTTTTCTAATAACTCTAGCTTTATTAGATCCAGTTCTTTCTCTTGTTTCAGCATTTAAAACTATTTGATCGCTCATAATATCCTCTTATATAAACATCTCACTCAGAGACTCTTCATTGCTTAATCTTTTGATGCATTCTGCAATTGTCGCACCTAAAGAAATGACGCGTATTTTACTGCATTTTTTACCTTCATGTGACAATGGAATTGAATTTGTTACCACAAGTTCATCAATTTCTGACTTATTTAATCTTTCTATTGCTGGACCAGAAAGTACAGGATGAGTAATATATGCTTTTACGCCTGCTGCACCATGATTTTTTAATGCTTTAGCAGCATTGCACAATGTTCCAGCTGTATCAATTATATCATCAGGCACTATACAAATTTTACCCTCAATATCACCAATAATATTCATTACCTCTGATTGGTTTTCAGAAGCTCTTCTTTTATCAATGATTGCTAAGTCAGCATCATTTAATTGTTTTGCTAAAGCTCTAGATCGAACTACACCACCAACATCCGGAGAAACCACAACAATATTATTATCTGGATTATTTTCTTTAATATGATTAACCATCAATTTAGTTGCATAGACATTATCAGCAGGCATATCAAAGAAACCTTGAATTGTCTCAGAATGAAGGTCTACAGTTAAAACTCTATCAATACCGACAGAATAAAACATATCAGCTACAACTTTTGCACTAATTGGCACCCTTGCAGACCTAACTCTTCTGTCTTGCCTCGCATAACCGTAATAGGGAACTATAGCTGTAATTCTAGATGCGGACGATCGTTTAAGAGCATCTGCAAGTAACATTAACTCCATTAAATTTTTATTTGAAGGAGCACACGTAGATTGAAGTATAAAAGTATCATGACCTCTGACATTATCCTCAATTTGGACTTTTATTTCTCCATCCGAGAAATACCCTACATCTGCTTTAGATAATTTAACATCTAATATTTCTGCAACCTCTTGAGCTAGTTCTGGATTTGCTGATCCAGTGAAAAGATCTAGGATTTGTTTGCTCATTCTTTTCCTCTCTTAATTGGCTGGGGTGGTAGGATTCGAACCTACGCATGACGGGATCAAAACCCGTTGCCTTACCGCTTGGCTACACCCCAACACTACACAAACTCCTTTAAAGGCGAATATTGTAATGGTTTAGCTAAAAAGAATCTCCAATTACTTGGAATTATTTTCAAAATTTTATCTTTTTCGACATCACTATTATATTTTATAAACATTGTTGAGCCACTACCAGAAAGATAAATCTGATGTTTTTTTGAATTTTTTTTATAAAAATCTTCCACCTGTTTATTGCTCTTCAAAAAAATTCCCCAAAAAGAGTTCTGATCATTTTCAAACAGTTCATTTTTAATTTTTTTTGATTTCTCATAGTCTGAGAACATTTTTTGTGTTGAATTAAATATCTTCGGGTCAATGATGATATATTTTGAAATTTCAGATTCTTTCTCTTGAAAAATATCTCCAATACCTGATGCAAATACATTTTTACAATTTATAAAAAATGGAACGTCTGCACCTATTGTTCTTCCAATATCCATCATTTGGCCTTGGTTTAAATTTAACCCCCATATCTTATTTAAGATCATAATAGTTGTGGCTGCATTTGAACTACCGCCACCAAGACCTGCACCTATTGGGATATTTTTTTTAATTGTAATTTTAGCTCCACAATTTTTCTTAGAAAGCTCTTGTATAGAAACTGCAGCCTTATAAATTGTATTTTCTTTTGGATTAAGTGAAGAATTATCGGCATCAATCAAGATACCGTCTTTTGCTTGTTCAAAAGTCATAAAGTCATACAAATCAATAAATTGAAATGAAGTATCCAGATTATGATAACCATTAGAATTTTTATCTAATATTTTTAAATGAAGATTAATCTTTGCTGGAGAACTTATTGAGATCTTCATTTTTTGATTAAATACCCGCTAATTAAATTTTCTTGATAAGAAATAGCAAAATTTAACTTATTGTCTTTTATGCTGCATGTAAGATTAAAATATGAACCTTCAATCAATTCATTAATGTTAAAGCCTCTTGATAAAAGGCATTGTCTCAACCAATATTTGAAATTTCTGTTTACTGAATCAGGTATATAAAAAGGATTACTGTTTTTGGTTGGCACTATATTTAGATTTTTGTTCTCTCTAGCTTCAATAATCAAGACATTTCCATAAAATGGCTTCTTAAGTTGTATAATAGAATCTAGTTTAGATAAGCTTATAACTATATTTAGTGACACTGGTTCAACATTGCTTGATTCAACCAGTAACTTGCCTGAATAAATGTTGTATTTATTATCTTTGTTAATGGTTGAGCAAGAGACAGTTATACAAACAAGAACGTAAATAAATTTTTTTATAATGGAATTACAGTTATTTGGCATAAATCATAAAACTTCAAATGTTTCTGAAAGAGAGCAATTCATTATAAATGAGTCCAATCAAATTTTATTAAATACTTTCTTAAAAGAAAAATTTAAAGAAAAGATAGACTCTTTTTTTGGTGTTTCTACTTGTAATAGAACTGAAGTTTATTTGCTAGCTGAATCGGGACTTGTTAGTGAAATTCTACTTGAAACATTAATATTCTTTGAAATAAACCACATACAAAAAGAAAGCTTTTATATCCTTGATAATCAGGATGCATTCATACATATATGTAAAGTTGCATCAGGAATAGACTCTCAGGTACTTGGAGAACAGGAAATATTTGGACAATTTAAAAAAGCTATAGAGGTTGCAAGACATGCAGATATTGCTAAACCCAGTCTTTTAAGTTACACAAAAAAAGTTATCGAGATAGTAAAAAAAGTTAGAACACAGACAAATATAGGATTAAATCCATTATCTGTTAGTGGATTGTCGTTAAATTTAGTAAAAAATATCTTTGAGGAACCTCAAAATCAAAACGTTCTTATTCTTGGAGCTGGATCACTGGCACACGCTATTATTGATGATCTTATTAAAAAAGACATAACTAATATTCGAGCAGTAAATAGAAGTAAAAAAACAATTAAAATAAACAATGATCATGAAATAGTGCCATCATCTTTAAATACTTTGCATAAAGAATTAGAGTTTGCTGATATTGTAATAGCATCGGCTACCGCTGATCTGCCTTTAATTGGTAAAGGCTCTATAGAAAACGCCCTCAAAGTTCGTAGAAATAAACCAATGCTTTTAATTGATTTGGCAGTACCAAGAAATATTGAGGAAGAAATTAAGAATATTGAACAAGCATATTTATTCTCAATCGACGACATAGAAAAAATTACACAAGACAATTATGGTCAAAGAGTAATTGAGGCTGAGAAAGCTCTTAACATAATTGTGCTTGAGTCTCAGGATGCCCTTAAATCAATTCATGAAAAAATAATTAAAGATAAAGTTCAAATAAAATTAGAATCGTTTTTAGATCAACTTTCAGAAGAAGAGATCAAAAGGTTTAAATCCTCAGAGGATCTAAAACAAATGATAATGAATTTATCAATAATAAAATATGAAGATAAATCTATAGATGAGGTCTTAGATATTAATAATGTTGATAATCATGTGATTGAATCAATGTTTAAAAGGTACATTAATAATGCATGATTCAATGAAGGCAAAGCTCTCAAAACTTCAAAAAAGGCTTGCTGAAATTCAGAAGCTATTAATAAATTCAGAGACTATTAAAGATATGGAAAACTATACTCTGCTTAATAAAGAGTTTGCAGATCTAAAGCCAATTGTTGATAAGTTTGATGAATATAACTCTGTTCTTGCTGGTATAAATGATGCAAATGAGATTCTTGAATCAGGTGACGAAGATCTAAAAAGTCTTGCCGAAGAAGAATTAAAAGAATCATTAGATAAACCAGATAAATTAGAACAAGAATTAAAATTAATGTTATTACCTAAAGATTCAGCAGATGACGGTTCTGCATTCCTTGAAATCAGAGCAGGAGCTGGAGGAGATGAGGCAGGTATTTTTGCAGGGGATCTATTCAGAATGTATTCACGACTTGCAGAAAGAGA
>CBFHIO010000005.1:0-41837 GCA_965656035.1 Gammaproteobacteria bacterium
TTTTTTTTGGATAGACAGTGAGGCATTCAGGCCAGCAACAAGGCCTTGAGCTGCCGCTTCCTCGTATCCGGTCGTTCCGTTGATCTGCCCTGCTAAATAAAAATTATTTAAGTATTTTGTTTCAAGTGTTTTTTTGTTTGTCCTGGGGTCAATAAAATCATACTCAACAGCGTACCCAAACTCGGTGATTTCACACTCCTCCATGCCTTTTATTGTGTGAATAAAACTTTCTTGGGCTTCTTTTGGAAGGCTTGTTGATATTCCGTTTGGATACACAAGGTCGATTCCTATACCCTCGGGTTCAATAAAAATTTGATGACTATCTTTGTGTCCAAATTTAAAAACCTTGTCTTCTATAGACGGGCAATATCTGGGGCCAATTCCTGAAATATTTCCAGAATACATTGCAGACAGGTGTGTATTGTCAGTTATTATTTGGTGAGTTGTTTTGTTTGTTCTTGTTATAAAACAAGATAGTTGTTCTTGGTGGTGTTTAATTTCGCCTGTTAATGACATAAATGGGGTGGGTGTTTCGCCTGGCTGCTCTTCCATAACAGACAGGTTCAGGGTGGACATTTTTATTCTCGCAGGGGTTCCTGTTTTAAGCCTTCCCATTGGGAGTTTTAAACCATAAAGCTTTTTAGATAGTGGTATAGAAGAGTCATCACCAACTCTTCCACCAGACGAAACCTCCAACCCTGTGTACATCAAGCCGTTTAAAAATGTTCCAGTTGTGAGGATTGTTTTTTTGCTATAAATTTTTTTATTTTTTGTTATAACTCCTTTTACTGATTCTTTTTCAATAATAAGGTCTTCAACCTCTTCTTCAAATATCTTAATACTGGTTGAGTTTAATATTTTTTGAATAGCTTTTTTATAAAGCCCTCTGTCACACTGAACTCTTAAGGCTTGAACGGCATCACCTTTTCTTGTGTTGAGTGTTCTGTATTGAATTCCTGACATGTCTGTAGCAATTGGCATAATCCCACCCATAGCATCGATCTCTCTAACTATATGTGATTTACCCAGCCCCCCAATAGCTGGATTGCATGACATTTGACCTATTTTGTTTTTTTCAAAGGTAACAAGTGCACACGAAAGACCGCTTCTATATACAGCGTATGCGGCCTCAACCCCAGCATGGCCGCCGCCAACAACAACAACATCAAACTTATCCATATAATAATTAAACCAATAATATCTATATTATATACTTACTGTTAATACTATTAGTGCATTCAAATTTTGTTAATAAGCATTATAAAAGCTCTTGTTAAAACAAAAATACAACTTAATAATCTATGTTTAACCTTGTTAAAACAAGCAAGCAATAGTTATTAATAAGTTGTGGGCAAAAAAAAGACAAAAAAAACACTAACAACTTAATAACAACTTATTTACCAATACAAAAAGAGTTGAATATATCACCAAGCAAAGAGTCTGACATTTTTACCCCTATGATTTCGTTTAAATCACCTCTTGCTAACTTCAAATCTTCAGCAACCAACTCCAAACCATAACCCCTTTCAATCTTATTTAGACCACCTTCTAAATGTTTAACCGAAGATTGAAACAGTTTAATATGTCTGTCTCTTACTAGATATTGGTAGTCTCCAACCACATTTGATTTAAAAGCATTTGAAATAATCTCTTTAAGCTCATTAAACCCCTCTCCTGTTTTGGCAGAAACCTTGCAATCAAACAAACCATCCTGAACAAAATTATTTAAATCAGTTTTGTTATAGATTCTTAAACACCTCTTACCACGAGTTATATCAGAGAACTCTTTTAAAACGGATTCATCACCAGAATCAAAAACACCAACAACCAGGTCAATATTATTTAATTGCTCTATAGCGTAACCAATACCCCTTGACTCAACAACATCGTCAGTTTTTCTTAAACCAGCCGTGTCCGATACAGAGAAAGACATCTCATTATAAAAAACCTCTGACTCAACAATATCTCTTGTAGTACCAGGCTTGTCAGAAACAAGAGCCCTTTCATAACCAAGCAACCTATTAAAAACAGAAGATTTTCCAGAGTTCACAGGACCCATAAACATGACCTTGTTTTTACTAGAAAAAATTTTTTTATTCACACAACCACCAACAAAAAGTTTGTAATTGTCTATTAAAAGACTGAGCTCTTTTGGTAAATAAGAATCAAAAAAATCCTCTCCCTCGTCTGAAAAATCTATTTCACCCTCAACCCTTATACGAAGGTTGTTTATAAGACCAGAAAAATACAGAACCTGTTTTGTAAACTCTCCGGAAAGTGTTTTTGATGACAAATACACACCATCCTTATTATGACTATCAACCAAATCAACAACCGCCTCAGCTTCAGCAAGACTTATCTTGTTGTTTAAAAAGGCCCTCTTAGTAAACTCTCCTGGGGGAGCCTCATCAAAACCAACAGCCTTAAACATGTCTGCTAGCATAGACATTACACCAAGGCCCCCATGCGCATAAACCTCAAACGAGTCTTCACCAGTATAGCTGTTCGGCCCCTTAAAGGTTATTACACCAACACGATCAATGATACGGCCATCTTTGTTTTTAAACGACCTCAAGTAAAAAGTTTTATTTTTTTTCAACGCAGAGCCAAACAGCTCTGGGATTTTTTCTAAACAACCAGCTCCAGAAATTCTAAATATACATATTGCTGACTTTGCTGGTGGCGTGGCTAGCGCATAAACCACAGACATAAAGCCTATCCAACACCAGGAGCATCATCAAGAGCCCCATGTTTTTTATATAAATATCTTTGTTGGACTAATGAGACTCCTGAGTTGATAACAGAATACAAACAAAGAGCAGCAGGAAAGACAAAAAAGAAAATAGAAAAAACAACAGGCATATATTTAATTACTTGTTGTTGAACGGGGTCAGCTGTAGCAGGTGCAGGGCTTAATTTTTGTGTTGCAACCATCAGAAGCCCAAAAATAACCGGGAGAATAAAATATGGGTCTGGAATCGACAAATCAGACATCCACAATGCAGATGCGTGCCTCAACTCAACCATTTCTCTTAACGCAAAAAAGAACCCAACAAAAAAAGGCAGTTGAGCTAATATTGGTAAACAGCCACCAAGCGGGTTAACTTTTTCTGTTTTATAAAGCTTCATCATCTCTTGTGACAGCCTTGCCCTATCATCACCATACCTGTTTTGAATTTCTTTCATCATCGGCCCAACCCTTCGCATGCTGGCCATAGCAACAAAGCCCTTTGCAGTAACAGGGAACAAAACAAGCTTTAACACCAAAGTAAACAACACAATAGAAACAGCCCAGTTGTTTATATATCCATTTATTAAATCCAAAAACCAAACCATCGGTTGTGAAATAAACCAAAACCACCCCATATCAATCGATAACTCTAAATTATCAGCACGAACAGCCAAATCTTTTCTAATCTTAGGCCCTATAAAAACCCTGTGTGAATGCTCATAAACCACATTTGAGATATCGCCCTTCTCAACGGTATAACCCATTCTGTAAATACCAGACTCAGAAGGATGAGCAAAATAGCTATAAACATAATCATTAGAGCCAATAAGGGCAGCAAAAAAATATTTTTGTATAAAAGAAACCCAGCCAGCTCGAGAAAGATATGAGATTGACTCATCAATATTTCTCAGGCGCGTTGTTTCATAAGGATCAAAATCTGTACTAAAGGCAACTCCTTGATATGAGCCGTTGTTCATCATTCCACCCTGAAGCAGGGACGGGTTTAGGTCCAGCGACCTACCCTCTGTTCTATATAGAGCAGCAAAGGCTTTTCCAGAAGAACCAGACAAAGCCCGATCTTTAACTAAAACCTCATAAGTCTCAGGCAAAAAAACAAACTCTTTAACAAAACCCCCATCCTCACTTTTTAAAATAACAAAGTCTTTACTGTAATCATCAAGCACATAGTTAACAGCCTCACCAGTAAATCCAGTTTTCAAATAATACTTAAAAGCGCTTGTGTCAGATGAGCCAAGAACCCTAACCCCGGGTGATCTTTCAAAGTTTTCTACCCCGTACTCCTTGAGCCTTGACTCAACAATAGATCCGGTGCTCGTAGAAATCTTTAACCTCAACAATTCATTTTCAAGGTATACAAAATTACCATCTTCAGAAACTTGTGTTGAAGCCGCTTCAATGTCCGCTATTTTAAGCTGCTCCATTTCTGATAGTTTTTTGTTTTCTGAGTTCCACTCATAAAACAAAACCATAGACAAAAGAACAATTGCACCCAGATAAATTTTTCTTAAATTCATTTTTAAACCTTATTATGAATTGATAATTTTACAGCGTTAACAATCTCAACTGAAGCGTCTTTGAAGCTTAATTCAACAAAAGGCTTGTAAACAATAAACACAAAAGACCCTTTGGTTAAAAAAAGATTGTTATTTTTGAAAATCTCTTTAACCTGCCTTTTAATTTTATTTCTGGTAACAGCTAGTTTAAAATTTTTTTTAGAGGCAACAATGCGCAACTCACGCGCACCATCATTAATAAAAAAAATCCTTAGGTTTTTTGATGAATGAAAGTGTTTTGGTAGCGGGGGGGTTCGCAAATGCTATGCGGTTAAAACCTTGCGGCCTTTTTTTCTTCTATTAGACAATATAGCTCTACCAGCCTTTGTAGCCATTCTTGCCCTAAAGCCATGGGTTCTACTTCTTTTTAACGTGCTTGGTTGAAATGTTCTTTTCATAATCTACTACCTAAAAAATAGTGGCGCATTATAGCCCATAAATTAAAATAATTCATACAAATTTAAAAAAACTAAAATAAGTTTTTTATAAACAAGTTATCCACAGAAAATTCATTGACTTATCCTGTAGATATCTTGTTAATTTTTTCGTAGACTGTCTTTCTATTTAGGAGGAACAGGGATTGGAATTTTGGAATAAATGCTCAGAAAGGCTAGAAAACAAGCTCTCACAAGAAGATTTTAACACCTGGATCAGACCACTCAAAGGCAACCTCAAAAAAGATACATTAGAGATAGTTGCACCCAACGACTTTATACTAAACTATGTTGAAAGCAATCTCTATGATGAAATTGCTCAAATGATGAAAACACAATCAAAAAAGGACATAAGTTTGGTTTTTAAGTCTCATACAAAAGAAACTTTTGTTGACAAATATAGCAGTAATAAAAAATCTGAAGATACAAAGCTCGTTCCATCATATGTGTTTGAAACTTTTGTAGAAGGCAAATCAAACCATGTTGCCCTGGCTGCATCAAAACAGGTTGCATCAAACCCAAAAGGTGACTACAACCCTCTTTTCATTTATGGAGGCGTTGGTCTCGGAAAAACCCATTTAATGCACGCTGTTGGAAATGAAATTCTTAAAAATGAGCCGAACAAAAGAATAGTTTACGTTCATTCAGAAAAATTTGTATCTGACATGGTTAAAGCACTTCAGCTTGGAGCAATGAACGAGTTTAAATCATTTTATAGAAATGCTGACGCCTTGCTGATAGATGATATTCAATTCTTTGCTGGTAAAGAGCAGTCACAAGAAGAGTTTTTCCACACATTTAACGCTTTATTGGATAGAAATAATCAAATGGTTTTGACCTGTGACAAGTATCCAAAGGAAATAGAGGGGTTAGAAGAAAGGCTCAAATCAAGGCTGGGCTGGGGCCTTCCTGTAATTATCGAACCACCCGAGCTAGAAACCAGGGCTGCAGTTCTTCTAAAAAAAGCCTCATCTATGGGTGTTGAGCTCCCAAACGATTGTGCTATTTATATTGCACAAAGAATTAGATCAAATATAAGAGAGTTAGAGGGCGCTCTCAAAAGAGTTGTTGCAAATGCAAAGTTTACAAATCAAAAAATAGACCTCGCATTAGTCAAAGACGCACTTAAGGACCTTTTTGTTATTTCCGCAAAAATGGTAAGCATTGAAAACATTCAAAAAACTGTTGCTGAATATTACAATATTAAACTTTCTGATCTTTTATCAAAAAGAAGAAGCAGATCTATAACAAGGCCAAGGCAGCTAGCAATGGCCTTAACAAAAGAACTAACAAGACACAGCCTTCCTGAGATTGGCGAGGCTTTTAATGGCAGAGATCACACAACTGTTTTACATGCTTGTAAAAAAATAACAGAGCTAAGAAAAGAAAACCCCTCCCATGAAGAGGATTATAGAAACCTAACCAGAGCATTAACAAACTAAACAATGGATTTTTATATTACAAAAGAAGAGATAGTTTCCTCTCTCAATACAACGCTTGGTGTTGTAGAAAAAAGACAAACCCTTCCAATTCTTGCAAACGTTCTTTTTGAGGTTGATGAGTCAACCCTGAGACTCACAGCAACAGATTTAGAGTCTGAGATATCAACCATTTCTACAATATCAAACTTTAAAAGCGGAGGCAAAACAACAGCTCCTGCGAAAAAACTTAGCGAGCTTTGTAGGCTATTTAAAGATGGAGATGAAATTCATTTTTTTCTTGATGGCGACAATCTAAGAATAGAAACAAGCTCTGGAAAATATAATTTATCTACACTGCCAAGCGAAAACTTTCCTGTTTTTGAAAAAGAAGATGGGGGAAATGTTGTAAACATAAAAGGACCAAACCTAAAGTCGTTAATATACAAAACATCTTTTGCTATGGGTAATCAGGACTGGAGGCACTACTTAAACGGACTGTATTTGTCTGTTGAAGACAGTATTATAACAAGTGTTGCGACCGACGCTCATAGGCTAGCTCTTGCTAAAACTCCTTTAAATGAAGGGGTTTCAGACCAGGTAACAGGTATAGTTCCTAGAAAATCCATAAACGAAATTGGCAAAATTGTAAGTGATAACAATGACAACATTTTAATCCAATTAACACCAAACTCTATCAATGTAAGTGTTTCTGGAACGACTTTTTCTAGTAAATTAATTGAGGGTAAGTTTCCTGACTATGAACAGGTAATACCAACCGGCGATAGCTCAACACTGTTGATCAATAAAAAAGATCTTTCAGAAAGTTTAAGCAGGGTTAGCGTGCTATCAAGTGAAAAGTTTAGAGGCGTTAGAATGATAACATCAGATAATCTGATAAATATTTCTGCGAACAACCCAGAAAAAGAACAAGCAGAAGAAAGCATCGCCTGCACATATGCTGGAGAAAGCATTGATATAGCTTTTAACGTTAACTATATTCAAGAAATATTATCATGCATAGATGATGAAAATGTTGAAATACATTTCTTTGGATCTGATAAAAGCTGTCTTATAACAAGCTCAGGTTCGCAAGAATTTAAATATGTCGTAATGCCACTCTTAATATAATTGCTTAAATTCAGATTTTTGTTCCACCAGCATTAAATGATTAGCGAATTAAAGCTCAATAACTTCAGGTGCTTTGAATCATCAACAATAAAGTTATCATCTGGTATTAATTTTTTTTATGGGCCTAACGGTTCTGGAAAAACTTCTATCCTAGAGGCTCTATACATGTGCTCAAGCGGGAAATCATTTAAAAGCAGCAACATAAAATCTTTGATATCGTTCGATAAAGATTTTTTTAGCATTAACGCATATGACTCTAATAAAGGGTATACGCTTCAAGTTCTTAAAAGTCGCTCACAGGCTATCTCAATAAAAATCAACAACACCAAAACCACCACCTCAAGACTGGTTAAAGAGTTTCCTGCTACAGCAATCCACAACAATACATTTTCATTTGCCAATGCCTCACCTGATTTTAGAAGAAAGATACTCGACAGATCCTTATTTGTCTCAAACCCAACTTTTTCTGATACATGGTTTGGTTTCTACAGATCCCTTAAACAAAGAAACAGCTCTCTAAAAAGGGGGTTTTATGAAAACCTGGACGCATGGAACCAAAAAGTATCAAGCGAGGGTTTAAAACTAGATAAAAAAAGAGTTGATTTTTTTGAGGAGTCGATAGATGAATTTAAAAAAATTCTTAACAAAT
This sequence comes from Gammaproteobacteria bacterium, assembly GCA_965656035.1. Classification (GTDB taxonomy): domain Bacteria; phylum Pseudomonadota; class Gammaproteobacteria; order Magnimaribacterales; family D2472; genus SCGC-AAA076-P13. The sequence continues at coordinate 7,938 of CBFHIO010000005.1, forward strand.
TAAACCCAAACAATATTGCCAACAAGTTAAACGAAATTAATATAGAGTTTTTCTCAGGCTGGGACAAAGAGAAGAACCTATACGAGTTATTGGTTAAAAATGAAAAAAGGGATGTTTTAAGTAAAACAACAACAGCTGGTCCTCACAAGTCTGATATAAAAATATTTATCAACGGAGTTGATGCTAAACAAATCCTATCACGCGGGGAGCAAAAAATTCTTTCAATTTTGTGGTGCTGTTCTCAAAACGAAGTACTTAGAAAAAAATACAATATAGACGCAACACTTATTATAGATGATATTAAATCCGAGCTTGATGATTCAACATTTGAAGCATTCTTAAATCTCTTAAGTTTTTTAGATAATCAAATTATCTTTTCCTGTATCGATGACCGTTTTAGTAGTAAAATAAATCTTAAAAACAAGGATTTCAAAAAGTTCCACGTGGAACAATTAAGATAGGGTATATGCCAAAAAAAGCAGAAGAACAAAGTTACGATTCCTCAAATATTCAAGTATTAAAAGGTCTAGAGGCTGTTAAAAAAAGGCCTGGAATGTACATTGGCGATACTGATGATGGGTCAGGACTTCATCACATGGTTTTTGAGGTGCTTGATAATTGTATAGATGAAGCAATGGCTGGGCATTGTTCTGACATAAACGTTATAGTCAACAAAGACGGATCAGTAACAGTTAAAGATAACGGAAGGGGTATACCTGTTGATGTCCATAAAAAAGAGGGCATATCAGCAGCAGAACTTATCTTAACAACACTTCATTCTGGTGGTAAGTTTGATGATAACAGTTACAAGGTCTCAGGCGGCCTTCACGGAGTTGGTGTTTCTGTGGTAAACGCTTTATCCGATAAACTTTTATTGAAAGTATGTAGGGATGGCGGTGAGTATTTCCAAGAGTACAGGGAAGGAAAACCAAAAGCAAAACTCAAAAAAGTCAAAGCTTCAAAAGAAAATGGCACAGAAATAACATTTTATCCATCAGCATCTATCTTTACTTCTATTGATTTTGATATAGATAGAATCTATAAGAGAATACAAGAATTATCCTTTTTAAATGCCGGGGTCTCTATTAATGTTACTGATGAAAGATCTGGAAAGGGTAAGAAGTTTAAAAATACAGGCGGACTATCTAGCTACGTTACTTATCTTAAAGGAAGAAAACAGCAAGTATCAGATATATTTGAATGCTCTGCTGTGGAGAATGAGGTTGGTGTAGAAATTGCTCTTCAATGGACAGACTCTTACTCTGAAAATGTTCTTTGTTACACAAATAATATTCCACAAAAAGATGGAGGAACTCACTTAGCAGGATTTAGGGGAAGCTTAACAAGAGTTCTGAAGGCATTTATAAAAAAAGAGAACGCTAAAAAAACACCAACAGACTTGCTTGGTGAAGATGTGCGAGAGGGAATCACTGCAATTATTTCTGTGAAAGTCCCTGACCCCAAATTCTCTTCACAAACAAAAGAAAAATTAGTTTCCTCAGAGGTTGAAAGTGTAGTAAGTACAGTTTTTAGTAAATATTTTAATGAATATCTTCTTGAGAACCCAAAAGATGCCATGGCAATTTATAGCAAGGTTGCTGAGGCAGCACTTGCAAGAGAAGCAGCGCGTAAGGCTCGCGAAATGACAAGAAGAAAAGGTGTTCTTGAAATAGCTGGTCTACCGGGTAAGTTAGCAGATTGCCAGGAGAAAGACCCAACACTTTCAGAAATATATATTGTTGAGGGAGACTCAGCTGGAGGATCTGCAAAACAAGGCAGAAACAGAAAAAACCAAGCAATACTTCCTTTAAAAGGAAAAATTATCAATGTAGAGAAAGCTAGAATAGATAAAGTATTGGGATCCCAGGAGGTCGGAACTCTTATCAAAGCTCTTGGTTGTGGAATTGGTAAAGAAGATTTTGATATTGAAAAGCTAAGGTACCATAGAATTATTATAATGACTGATGCTGATGTTGATGGGTCTCACATAAGAACTTTATTGTTAACTTTCTTTTACAGGCAGATGTTTGATATTGTTGATAGGGGCCATATTTACATAGCCCTTCCCCCTCTTTATAAGATAACTAAAGGCAAAGAATTTATTTATGCCTCTGATGAGGATGAAAAAGAAAAAGCTGTAAAACATTTATCTAAATCAGGAACAAGGGGTCTCGAGGTGCAAAGATATAAAGGGTTAGGTGAAATGAACCCAGAACAATTATGGACTACAACAATGGACCCAGAACACAGAAGAATGATGAGGGTTGATATTAAAGATGTAGTTGCTGCAAACGAATCGTTCGAAGTTCTCATGGGCGACGAGGTAGAACCAAGAAGAGAGTTTATCGATGCAAATGCTCTTTCTGTAACAGATTTAGATATCTAAAGAATCTCTTCGTAAGTTTTTTTTATCCATAAATACGATTTTTCTGTTATCTCTTTTGCGCTTCCGTCTGATATTGGTGCACCTATTTTGACTATAACCCTGCCAGGCCTTTTTAAAAAACTTTTATTTTTCCAATACTTGCCAGAATTATGACATATAGGAAGTATGGGTTTTCCACTTTTATTTGCTAATACACCACAACTATTTGCAAAAGGTCCAATTCCTTCTTGAGGTGAAACTCTAGTTCCCTCTGGAAAAAGAATAACCCAGAGCCCTTCCTCAAGTTTTAATTTCCCTTTATTAATTACTTTTTTTAAGCTGCTAAATTTATTAGCTCTATTTAGCGTTATTGGTTTCATGCATTTCAAAGCCCAACCAAAAAAAAGGAATATAAAGAAGCTCTTTTTTTATTATGCTAGTTGAGGGTGTAAAAAGCGTTTGTAAAAAAAATGACTCCCATTGACCCTGGTGGTTAGATACAACAATACAAGAATCTTTAGGAATATGTTCTTTGCCTTCAACAACCCAAGTTACACCACATAATATCTTCAATGATTTAAGAACAAACTTAATCCATAAAACCCCAAATGATTGAAGTTTTTTAGTCGACACAAATGAATAAAGAAGAATTATTGCAATCGAAACTGGAATTAGACTAAGGTAAAAAATAACATTAAATAAAATACTGCCAAGCAATATCACTGCTAACCATTTATATGCTTTATTAGATACTCAGGCAAATCATTTATGGCAATTCTTTTTTGGTCCATGGTGTCTCTGTCCCTTACTGTAGCAGTATTATCTTCAAGGCTCTCAAAATCTATTGTTATACACAAAGGTGTTCCAATCTCATCATGCCTTCTATATCCTTTACCAATATTTCCAGTGTTTTCTAAAACAACTCTCCCTAAATTTAATTTTTGTAAATTTCTTTTAAGATCAGTAGATTTTTTAACAATATCTTCATTGTTTTTCTTTAATGGTATTACCGCTGCTTTTATTGGAGAAAGATGTGGTTTAAGCTTTAAAACCAACCTTTCCTTGCCATCACCTAAATCTTCTATATTAAAGGCTTCGTTCATAATAGCTAAAACACCCCTGTCAACACCAGCAGAAGGCTCTATAACGTATGGAACAACCCATTTTTTTGATTCTGTGTCTTGTATCGCTAGTTTTGTATTTGAATTATTATTTAACATAACGTTTGCTGATATGTTTAGCTCGTCTTGGTTTTTTGTGTGAGAGCCTAGATCAAAGTCAGTTCTATTTGCTATACCTTCGAGCTCTTCAACACCATGTGGAAACTTGTACATAATATCTATAGTACCCTTAGAGTAATGAGCTAACTCATCTTTTGGCACATCGTATAATTCTATACTATCTTTTGGTATACCTTGTTTTTCCCACCAATTGAGTCTTTTTTCAACCCAAATTTTGTGCCAATCCTCATCAGTGCCAGGTTTTACAAAAAACTCTAATTCCATTTGTTCAAATTCTCTTACTCTAAAAATAAAGTTTCTAGGAGTAATTTCGTTTCTAAAGGCTTTTCCTATCTGTGCTATACCGAACGGTAGTGTTTTTGAGGAAGAGTCAACAACATTCTTAAAGTTAGTAAATATTTGTTGTGCTGTTTCAGGTCTTAAATAAGCAAACGAAGCTGCGTCATCAATAGGACCAACATTTGTTTTAAACATAAGGTTAAACTGTCTAGGTTCTGTAAATTCACACTTTCCTTTATTACAGCTTTTCGGTATCTGATCTTCTCTAAACCTAGATTTACAAGTCTTACAGTCAACCATAGGGTCTGAGAATGTATCTTCATGTCCAGAATATTTTAAAACCATAGGGTTTGATAAAATAGAAGCATCCAAACCTTCAATATTATCGTTATCGTAAATCATTGCCGACCACCAAGCATTTTTCAAATTATTTTTAAGCTCAACCCCTAAAGGGCCATAATCGTACATACCTTGCAATCCACCATATATCTCACCAGATTGAAAGATAAAACCCCTTCTTTTACATAAAGATACTAAGTCATCCATTGTTTTTGCAGTCAAAACAATCTCCTAATCTATTAAAACAGAACATTTGTCTAATTAATTATAGATCAATTATTTAAAATTAATTAAAACTATAATAATAAAAATCAATTAAGATTATATATCAAACGCTAGACAAGTAATCACAATGAAGCTTATATTTTACATTCTATCTTTTATTCCAATTTCTCATGTCAGAGTTGTTATTACTTTATTAGTTAAGGCTGGTTTCTATAAAATATTTAATGCTTACAAAGTAACACATCGAAATTTAGAAATGAGTTATAGGGACTTAAGCAAAATTGAAATAAAAAAATTAGCAATTGAAAGTATTATTGAAAGTTTTATTAGTGTATTTGAAACAATTCAATCCTGGGGCAGGCCAATTCATATCTCAGGAAAAAAAATTTTTAGAGTCGAGAATAACTTCCTTCTAAATAAATATATTGAAGATGGTGATGGGGTTGCAGTAATTGCTATTCATAACAGAAGTGTTGATATGTTACTAAAATGGATTAACACAAAATGCGAAACAACAACTTTATACAAACAAGTAAAAATTAAAGCTCTTGATAAATTTGTTAAAAAACAAAGAGAGGGAAAAAGCAATAAAGTTTATGAGACAAATATGAATGGTGTGCGAAAAATATATCAAGCATTCAAAGCAAACAAAACTATATGCATAGCAGCTGATCAGGTTCCTCAAAGAGGAATGGGAGAGTACATAAAACTATTTAATAATGATGCTTATACAACAACCCTAGCATCATCACTTATGTATAAAACAAGCAAACCTGGCGTTTTTGCTTGCCTTAATTCATTTGGTAATAATAATTTAGGAGTGACAATCAGACCATGTAAAAACAACATATATATTGAAAGTGAGTACAAACTATCGCTTAACCAAAGCATCGAAGAATTGATAAACATAAACCCTAAAGATTACTCATGGGAATACAAAAGATATAGAAGACCCCCGTCCGGCCAAGACCCTTATTTAAACCTTTGATTTATTTTTGCCAGAAGGCTGGTGTGAACAAAATTAAAAGAGTAAATATTTCAAGCCTGCCTAGTATCATCGCAAATGATAATATTACCTTACCAATGGAAGATACAGAGCTATAGGTTTGAGAAACCTCACCAAGTCCTGGCCCAAGATTATTTAAACACGCACCTATAGCAGAAAATGCAGACTGAAAGTCCAAACCTGTGCTCACAAGCGCAAGCAACAGAACTACAAAAGAAATTACATAAACTGAAAAGAAAGCCCACACAGATGCGGTAACATCATTTTCTAAACTCTTTGTCCCAATTTTTAGTGAAATTACCGCACTAGGGTGAATCATTTGTTTTAGATTGATGTATGCAGAGTTGATCATTACTAGAACCCTCCAGGACTTAATACCCCCGCCAACCGAACCAGAACAAGCCCCAATAAAAGCGCCAACTAATAACAGAAAACCAATTGATGGATTCCACTGATTTGAATCTCCTATTGCAAAACCGGTTGTGGTTACAATTGATACAGAATGGAAGAGAAGCTCCCTAATACTTGCCTGTCCTTGTGTTGAAAAATAGTTTAATAATACAGATAACAAGAATATGAACGCTATAATGGAAAGAAAAAACCTGAGCTCTGGATCATATAAATATTTAAGTGGCTTTTTCATATAAAATGCTAAATAGTGTAATGCAAAGCTTAATGCAGATAAAAGCATAAAAATTATACAAACCGTCTCAATTAAACCGTTTTTAAAATATCCAATACTTTGATCGTAAGTTGAGAATCCTCCAATTGAAACAGTACTTAAACTATGCGATATGGCATCAAAAGCATTCATTCCTGCAAAAAAGTAAAGAATAGCGCAACATACAGTAAGTAAAAGGTAAATAAGCCACAAAGCTTGTGCTGTTTCCTTTATTCTTGGTGTTAACTTTTGATCATTCATAGCCCCAGGTATTTCTGCTTTATATAGCTGACCACCCCCGATTCCTAATAAAGGCATAACCGCAATAGCCAAAACTATCAAACCCATGCCCCCCATCCATTGTAATAATTGTCTATAAATCAACAATGACTCTGGAAGGGCGCTCAGATTTGTAATTACCGTTGCGCCTGTAGTTGTTATACCAGACATTGATTCAAAAAACGCATCAATAAAGCTCATGCCGCTTAGCGCAAATGGAATTGAGCCAGCAGAAGATAAAACAATCCAGAAAAGAGTTATTACCAAGAAACCATCTTTATGCGTCATTTCTTCATTGCTATTCCTTGATGCCATCCAGCCAATAAATCCAATTATGAAAACGATTGAAAACGTAATAATAAAGACTGAGAGAGCTCCATCTTTATAAATTATTGATGTGATTATCGGAATAACAAATGAAATGCTAAAAAACATCACCAAGATGCTGAACAGCTTTAATAGAGGCTTAAGATTCATTGATTTATTTAAAAAGCACCTCTACTTCATTGATATTGTTTTTATCTGATAAAAATATTACTAGATGATCATTTAATGTTAATTCAATGGTTGAGCTCGGCATTATTAGCTCACCATGTCTTATAATGGCTACAATTGCTACTCCCTCCGGCAAGGGTATATTCTTAATAGGTTTTCCAAACAAGGGTGATGTAAATTCATTAGCATGCACAATTCCTTCAATAGCTTCTGCCCCTGTATTCACTTTCAAAATAACATCTTGAGCCAGATCGCTTTCTCTTAGGTCTTGGAGAACAGATGAAACTGTAAGTCTATATGGGGCTATATATATATCAATAAATCCAGGTACAAGACCAAGATAGGACGGGTTATTTAAGATAATCATTGTTTTTTTTGCACCCATCTTTTTAGCAAGAAGAGAAGACATGACATTTGTCTCATCATCATTAGTCAATGCACAAAAGATATCTATATTTGCAATATTTTCACTTTTTAGCAGGGATTCGTCTGTTGCCGAGCCATTTAGGACAATTGTTTTATTTAACTCTTTTGATAAATGCTTGCATCGTTCATTATTAGAGTCTATTAGCTTTACGTTATAGTCTTTTTCAATATCTTTGGCCAATGAAAAACCAACTTTACCACCACCAACAATCATAATTCTGGAATATTGGTCCTCATGATCTCTAAACTCATCAACAATTGGCCCTATATCAAATTCAGAAGATATAAAATAAACCTCATCATTTTCTTTAATAATAGTTTCTCCTGAAGGTATAAAAGGATTTCCTTTTCTGTAAATGCAGGCCACAAAAGCATCAACATTTGGCATATCTTCTTTAATACCCCTAAGCTCTCTTCCTACCAGCTTGCCTTTTTTCTTAGCTTTAACTGAGACAAGCTTAACCTTTCCGTTGGCAAAACTTTCAATCTGGTTTGCTCCAGGATGCTTTATCAACTCTTTTAAATAAGAGGTTATTTCATTTTCAGGACTAATAGGTATATCAACAATACCTTCACCAAATATATCTAGCTTTTCAAAGTAAGAATCATCTTTGAAACGACATATGGTTTTTTTAACACCAAAAACCCTCTTTGCAATTTGGCACGCAACTATATTTACCTCATCATTAGATGTTACAGCCAAAATAATTGTATCTTTGTTAAGGCCAGATTTTTTTAAGGTATTTAAATCAGATGCAGAGCCTTCGACCGTCATAATGTCAAACCTATCTTCTAAGTCTGATAGTTTGTTTTTGTTTACATCAACTATGCAAATCTCATAGTTAGAATTTGATAAATTCCTAGCAAGGCTTCCACCAATTCTCCCGGCACCCAATATTACAATCCTCATATTGATAAATTAAACCTCTTTTGAATGAATTAAAAGACTTGAATATAAATTAAATTATTCAGCAAAGAACTCTCTATATGAATTGTAAGCATCTGTTGAGCTTATAATATTTTTATTTTGAAATTGTAAGTGAGTAATTACTATTGTTTTATCATTTGTTTTCATCAACAAACCTGATTTATCAAATTTAAAAATTTCATTGTCTGAAAATATATTGTTTTTATCTAAAACGTACATCCCTTTAATTTTTACGATTGTGTTCCTATGTTCAAATGCTATGCCAGGCCATTCATAATATGCCCGAAACTTGTTATAAATTTCATCAGACGACATATCAAAATTTACTAATGAATCTTGCTTGATTATTTTTTTACAATAAGAAGACAATTCATTATTTTGCTTTGACAAAACAAAATTATTTTTTCTAATGTTTGACAATACAGTGAATATATTTTCTATAGCCAAATTACATAAATCTTCTTCGAGTGTTATTTTGTTATGATCATCAGATATTAGCATTTCATATTTTTCTATGTAGTCACCCTCATCTAATTTATTGTTCATTTTGATAAAAGTAATACCAGTTTTTTCATCGCCATTTAAAAGGCAAGACTGAATTGGAGAAGCACCTCTGTATTTTGGAAGAAGCGAGTAGTGAACATTAATTGACATAATCTTTGGACTTTCTAACATCCAATTTGGAAGTATTTTTCCATATGCTGCGACAACCAGAAAATCAAAGTCTAGTCTTAACAAAGCCTCTTTAAATTCTTTTGAATTCAAATCATGAGGCTTGAAAATTGGAAGATTGGCTTCAGAGGCAGCAAAAGATACCTGAGATTGTTGTATTGTCTTACCTCTTTTTTGAGCCACATCTGGTTTTGTTACGACGCCAACAATATTTAAATGATTATTATTAATTAATGATTGCAGAAGTCTGGCTGATGGCTCAGGCGTTCCAGCAAATAAAATATTCATAAATCGCTTAAAATCAATAAATTTCTTGTAAAATCTCTCAATTTCTTAGTTTGAAAGTTTTTTCCTAATTCTATCGCGTTTAATAGGACTTATATAATCAACCATTAATTTACCTTCTAAATGGTCTATTTCATGCTGTATGCATATAGTAAGAAGCCCATCTGGGGTGTCTTGGTGGAATTCTCCAGACAGATCTTGCCATTTAAGCTCTATTTTATCTGGTCTTGTTATTTCTTCACTAAATCCAGGAACTGAGAGACATCCCTCTTCAAAAGATGCTAACGATTCTTTATTTAATATCTTGTATTCAGGATTTATAAAGACTCTTGGTTCATTCCTTTCCTCACTTAAATCCATAACTATTAAACGGATATGTCTATTTACTTGGGTTGCTGCAAGACCAATCCCATTTTCTTCATACATTGTGTAAAGCATGTCTTGAGAGAGTTTTTCTAAACTTTTGTCGAATTTTTCAACTTTTTTAGCAACAGTTCTCAGCCTCGGGTCTGGAAATTTTAAAATTTTTAGTTTTTCTGCCATCAAGTCACTATTTTTTTATATATTCCACCATTATAATCTCTTTATATTATTAACAACTATTTATTTTAAAAATTATGACTAACTCAACTACAGACGTGGCAATTATAATGGGCTCAGACTCTGATTTGCCTGTTGTCGAAGCAAGTTTTGCTATTTTGGACTCATTTGGCGTTAATTACACAAAAAACGTAATGTCTGCTCATAGAACGCCTCATGAGGTCATGGAATTGATTAAAACCTCAGAAAATAATGGATGTAAGGTATTTATAGCTGCAGCAGGTATGGCAGCTCACCTTGCTGGTGCTGTTGCAGCTCATTCAACCAGGCCTGTTATTGGCATTCCCATAGAATCCGGTGGAATGGGCGGAATAGACTCTTTGCTTTCAACTGCTATGATGCCTCCTGGAGTTCCTGTTGCTACTGTTGCTGTAGGAAAGGCTGGTGCAAAAAATAGTGCAATTCTAGCTGTTCAGATTTTAGCTACCTCGGATGAAGCCTTGGCAGAAAAGCTTTCTGAATATAAAAGCAATATGCGTGATGAAGTTCTAAAAAAAGATCAGGCACTTAATTCATAATTGCTTAAAAAATCTTTAAATCTTTTATCTTCAGCCAACCATTTGGCTGAAGGTAAGATCTTAATTCATCCTACCGAAGGTATATGGGGGATAGGCTGTGACGCACTTAATAAAGAGAGTTTTTTAAGAGTATATGATCTAAAAAGAAGACCAAAAAATAAAAGCTTCATCTTATTAATAGATTCACTCGATGCCATCTCAAAATATATAAATAAACTATCAGCTGACGAACTAAATTTTATTGATACAGTGTGGCCTGGACCAACAACATTGTTAATAAATTATAATGAAAAATTGCCAGATCATTTACAAAATGCAAGTGGTAAAATAGCATTAAGAGTGAGTAATCACTATCCTATAAAAGCTTTGTTATCAATATTTAATGGAGTAATGGTTTCAACATCAGCAAATATTTCTGGGCAAAATAATTTAAACAACATTGATGAAATTATGAGTGTGTTCAATGAACCTGACGTAGCTTATTTTGATGATAAACTAGGTAATAATAATAAACCCTCAAAAATAATTGACCTTCATACTAGAGTTGTAATTAGAGATTAACATGATTAAAAATCTAGAAAAAATATTTATTGATTCTCAGACAGAGATAATTAAATCATTTACTGATCTAGAAAAATCTAAAAACGCAAACATTGAATGTGATTCATGGAAAAGATCTGAGGGAGGCGGTGGCAAAACATTCATAATTCAAGGTGGTAACTTTTTTGATAATTGCGCTGTAAATTTTTCGTCTATTAAGGGAAAAAAACTTCCTAAGGCAGCACTTGGAAACTTGATAACAAAATCTTCAACTTACGGATATCAGGCTATGGGCGTATCTGTAATATCACACCCAAAAAATCCTAATGTGCCAACGAGCCACATGAATATTAGACTGTTTTGCATTTTAGACAAAAAAAACAACATTAAGGATTGGTGGGCAGGCGGTGGCTATGATTTAACCCCCTTTCTGCCATATAAAAGCGATTGTAAAAAATGGCATAAGGATGCAAAAACTTTTTTAGACCGATACAACAAAACTCTTTATAAAAAATTCTCAAAAAATTGTAATGAATATTTTTATATTCCCCACAGGAAAGAAAGAAGAGGTATAGGAGGCATTTTTTTTGACAATTTCAAAAAACTAGGTCTTGAAAAGACTTTGCTTCTTTTATCAGATACCGCCAGCCAATATAAAAATTCATATTTAGCACTGGCAAACACAAGAAGACAAACAAAATATACCAAATCGCAAAAAGATTTTCAGTTATTGAGAAGGGGAAGGTATGCTGAATTTAATCTTGTTTATGATAGAGGAACTGCATTTGGTCTTCAATCAAACGGAAGAATAGAGTCAATACTTGCATCATTGCCAAGCGATGTTAAGTGGTCTTACAAAAACACAAAAGAGCACGCAGCTATGGAGAAAAGATTACTAAAATTTATAGATGCGGACTGGAATGCCTAAAATATTTAAATTAGGAGTTATTGGAAATCCGATAGAGCATTCGCTGTCCCCTTTTATTCATTCAAGATTTGCTAGAAAGGAAGGGGTTAATTTAGATTACAAAGCATATAGAGTTGAGCAAGCGGGCTTTGATAGTTTTATCTTCGAGTTTTTTTCAGATAAATATGCAAAAGGATTGAATGTTACTCTGCCCTTAAAAAATCTTGCTGCAACAAACATTAAAAAAGGCAACATAAGCAATGAAGCAAAATTTATAAATGCAGTAAATACAATAATAAAAAAAGATAAGCATTTGTTCCTAGAATCAACTGATGGCTCAGGCTTTATTGATGACTTGCGTAAAAAATCTATTAATCCTGAAGGAAAAAAAATATTGATTCTTGGTGCCGGCTCTGCTGTTGAAAGTATTTTATATAAATTATACAACTCCAGTCCTAAACAAATAACTATTGTTAATAGAACTAAAGAAAAAGCTGAAACCCTATGTGCAAATTATAAAAACCCTGAGGTTATTTCAACATCTATGGAAGACTCTAAGTATGATCTTGTTATTAATGGAAGCTCAGCAGGATTAACGGGTGAATTTTCTGCTCCATCTAATATATCAGTATCTGAATCAGCTGTTTTTTATGACTTAAACTATTCGCTAGCAAAGACCCCTTTCTGTGAGTGGGCTGAAGAATACTCTAGTCAAGTTTATGATGGCATTGGAATGCTTGTTAACCAAGCAGCACTTTCATTTAATCACTGGTTTGGCTCCATTCCTGAAATAAATTCAGTAATAAAAGATATTAAAGGCCTTTCAAAATGAAAAAAATGGTCCAATTCATAGCTGGTGCCAAATGTCCTAAATGTGGTGCTCAAGACACTATTGCTATCAATGCAGACAATGATCTAATTTATTGCGTAAGATGTGATTTTTCAGAAGAAAGGCCTAAGTCGGCGGCTGAAGAAAATGAGCTTATAAACGTCATTAATATGCAAGACTACAAAGCTTCTAAAAGCTAGTAAAAAAACGTACAAAAAGATATCATAGCTTTCGAAAAAGCACGTGCATAATTTTGTTTTAATTATAGATATATCGTATAATTACATATAATTAAATTTTATTTTGTACAGTATAATATACATATAGGTAGGATAAAAAAGATGTCTTTGAAATATTTTCACAATCTTCATTTAAAGATTTTTTCAGCATTGTTTATTTTTGCATCTCCAACGCAAGCAGATTGGTCCGCCTTGAATATGACAAGGGGTGTAACTGATATTAGTAACGAGGTATTTGAACTGCACATGCTTATCTTCTGGATATGCGTTGCAATTGGTGTAGTTGTTTTTAGCGTTATGTTTTATTCAATATATGCGCATACAAAGAAAAAAAATCCGGTAGCAGCCTCTTTCCATGAAAATCATAAGCTTGAAATAGCATGGACCATCGTTCCATTTTTAATTCTTATTGCTATGGCTGTTCCTGCATCTAAGACCTTAGTAAAAATTTATGATGATGAGGCTGGAGATGTAAACATACAGGTTACTGGCTATCAGTGGAAATGGCAGTATAACTATTTAGAAGACGATATTAGTTTTTTTTCTAATCTCTCAACTGATATGGATGAAATTAATAATCTTGTTCCCAAGGGAGAGAACTACCTCCAAGAGGTTGACGAGATGGTTGTAATACCTGTTGGCAAAAAAGTAAGATTCTTGATTACAGCAAATGACGTAATTCATTCATGGTGGATGCCAGCTTTCGCAATTAAACAAGACGCAATACCGGGATTTGTTAATACGGCTTGGACCAAGGTAGATAAGCCGGGCGTTTATCGAGGTAAGTGTACAGAGCTGTGTGGTAAGAATCATGGATTTATGCCTATCGTTGTTAAAGTGGTTGAACAAGACGAGTACAACCAGTGGGTAGATGAAAAAAAACAAGCAGCTATTAAAATGGCAGAGCTCACTACGAAAGACTGGACAGCGGAAGAATTGGTTGAAAGAGGTGAAAGCGTATATGCGGTTAACTGTGTTGCTTGCCACCAAACAAATGGACAAGGCATTCCAGGAATATTTCCTGCATTAGCTGGAAGCGATATTGTTATGAACAATAAAGATAAAAATATTGAGATATTGATGGAAGGTGTGCAAGGAGCTGCAATGAATTCATTTAGTTATTTATCCGAAGTAGAGCTAGCAGCCGTAATCACTTACACCCGTCAATCATGGGGAAATGCTGAAAACGGAGATGGCGAAATAGTTGTTCCCAAAGATATAGTAGATTATAAAAAACCAAAGATTTAATATTAAAGAGAGTAAGAAAATATGAGCGCAGTAATAGAAAATCACCACGACGATCATCATCATGGTCCTGCAAAAGGTTTGACAAGATGGCTGTATACAACAAACCATAAAGATATAGGTACTTTATATCTTTGGTTTAGTTTTGCTATGTTCCTTATTGGTGGAGCAATGGCTTTGGTTATAAGAGCTGAATTATTTCAACCAGGAATGCAAATAGTTGAACCAGAATTCTATAACCAAATGATTACATTACATGGATTGATAATGATATTTGGTGGTGTTATGCCAGCTTTTGTTGGATTAGCAAACTGGTTAGTTCCAATGATGATTGGTGCGCCCGATATGGCTTTACCAAGAATGAATAATTTAAGTTTTTGGATACTTCCATTCGCATTCTTTATTCTATTGTCCTCTCTATTTATGGAAGGAGGCGCACCCAATTTTGGTTGGACATTCTATGCACCACTTTCAACGACTTATGCCCCGCCTAGTGTTACCTTCTTTATTTTCTCTGTTCATATAATGGGAGCCTCATCAATAATGGGAGCTATCAACGTTGTTGTAACCATTATGAACATGAGAGCTCCAGGCGTAACTTTAATGAAAATGCCATTGTTTGTTTGGTCTTGGTTAATTACAGCCTACCTCTTAATAGCAGTCATGCCAGTACTTGCTGGAGCAGTAACCATGATGTTAATGGACATCCATTTTGGAACTAGTTTCTTTAATGCAGCTGGCGGTGGAGACCCTGTTTTATTTCAGCATATCTTTTGGTTCTTTGGACACCCAGAGGTTTATATTATGATCCTGCCAGCTTTTGGAATCGTTTCTCACATAATTGAAACTTTTTCTAGAAAGCAACTCTTTGGGTATTCGTCCATGGTATGGGCTATGCTTTCTATAGCAATATTATCTTTTGTTGTTTGGGCTCACCATATGTTCACTGTTGGTTTGCCACTTGCTGCAGAGTTATTTTTTATGTGGGCAACTATGCTTATTGCTGTCCCAACTGGAGTTAAAGTCTTCAACTGGGTTGCAACAATGTTTAGAGGTTCGCTTACATTTGAAACTCCGATGCTTTTTGCAATAGCGTTTGTTGTGCTATTTACAATTGGAGGCTTGTCAGGCTTGATGTTGGCAATTGTTCCAGCAGACTTTCAGTACCACGACACCTATTTTGTTGTTGCACATTTTCATTATGTATTAGTACCTGGAGCCATTTTCTCAATAATGGCAGCTGTATATTACTGGATACCAAAGTGGTCTGGAAATATGTATGACGAAAGGTTGGGGAAACTACATTTTTGGTTATCTTTTATTGGTGTAAACGTAACCTTCTTCCCTCAACATTTTATTGGGTTAGCGGGCATGCCAAGAAGATATCCGGACTATGCATTGCAATTTGCTGATTGGAACATGGTTTCCTCAGTTGGAGCTTTCTTGTTTGGTGTTTCTCAGATTCTATTCCTATTTATTGTTATTAAAACTGTTATGGGTGGTAAAAAAGCAACCGATCAAGTTTGGGAAGGTGCAAGAGGGCTCGAGTGGACTGTTGCTTCACCTGCACCCTATCATACATTTACAACCCCACCAAAGGTTGACTAATGAATTCTGAAGCAAAAAAAACATTAAGAAGATTGGTTATCGCAGTACCTCTTATGTTTGCTTTTGGTTTTGCTTTAGTACCTTTATACAATGTATTTTGTGAAGTTACTGGAATCAACGGTAAGGTTTTTCAATCAGATTATGAAGAAGAGTTGGTGATCGCAGATGGAAGGCCGCTAGGATTACAATTCATCTCTACTAATAATGAGAACATGCCTTGGATATTTAAGCCTTCTGAAGATGTAATGACCATATCTACTGGAGAGTACTACACTGCAACTTTTTATGTAAAAAATCCAACAAATAAAACTATGACAGCTCAAGCTGTACCAAGTGTTGCTCCATCAAATGCTGCAGCCCATCTTAAGAAACTAGAATGTTTTTGTTTTGAACAACAAGAGCTGGCACCAGGCGAGGATGCATTGCTTCCAGTGAGGTTATTAGTATCCGATGAACTTCCAGAAAACATTAAAAACATAATTTTATCTTACACAATTTTTGATATTACCGAGTCCGACGATGAGACAGTTGCTCAAGTCGAAAACGAAGATCATCATGGAATGGAGCACTAAAAAATGAGCGCACAAACTTATTACGTACCTGAGCAAAGTAGATTCCCTATTTTTACGGCTGTCTCTTTATTTTTGTTGGTGATGGGTGCAAGCAGCACAATTAATAATCTAGACAATCCTGACAGCAAGTCGTCATATATATTGTATGCAGGATTAGCATCATTCTTTGTAACAATGTTTTTTTGGTTTCGACAGATTATTAAAGAGCATCTAGCTGGATTAGATAGCAATCAATTAAAAACATCGTATGTTTATGGCATGGCTTGGTTCATATTCTCTGAAGTAATGTTCTTTGCAGCCTTCTTTGGTGCCTTATTTTATGTCAGAAACTTCGCTGTTCCATGGTTGAGTGGTGAGGGAGAAAATGGTGTAGGCATATCTGCATTAGGCTTATGGGAAGGTTTCGAATCATCATGGCCTGTTATGATCACACCAGACAAAGGTGCTGAGTATGCTTTAGCAGAAAAAAGTTTGGCTTGGCCTGGTTGGGGGCATGCATTAGAGTGGCTGCCACTATGGAATACAATTGTATTGTTGAGCTCAAGTGTTACTGTACATTTTGCTCATCTTGGTCTTAAAAATGGAGACAAAAAAAAGTTTCATCTTTTCCTAGGAATAACAGTTGGATTGGCATTAATATTTGTTGGCCTTCAGGCCGCTGAGTACTATGAAGCTTATGAACATTACGGACTTACACTGAATTCAGGCATCTACGGCTCTACATTTTTTATGCTCACTGGCTTCCATGGTTTTCATGTAATGATGGGCGGCCTTATGCTTGCAATAATGTTGGCTAGATCAGTTTTTGCTGGACACTTTGATGATCATGACCATTTTGGATTTGAAGCAGCATCATGGTATTGGCATTTTGTTGATGTGGTTTGGGTAATGTTGTTCTTATTTGTTTATATACTGTAACTATCAAGACCCATCCCAAGGGACTGTGTTGCCTAGTTCACCAGTTATTAAACCTATAGTAACAAGAGTTACCAGGATAACAGCTAATGCAACTCGAAAGCCCAAGCTGTAGACAGTTCTCTTGCTATCAGGTTTGCCCTGATCAACTATTAAAAAGTAGAGACCGCTGCCTAGTGATACCAAAATAAGGAACACATCAATGTATATAAGAGTTTTTATCATGGCGTCATTTTAAAGCAATTAAGAATTTAAGATATGAAATTTAAAGAATTTAGACCAGGAAAGAGAATAACTATTTTTTTTATTTTTTTTGCTACAACTTTTTTTCTTTTAGGCTTGTGGCAAGCTGAAAGGGGCCAAGATAAATCAAATATTCTTGAAGAGTTTAATAACAATATTAAAAAGAGCCCCGCACCATTTTCAGAAAAATCAATCAAATGGGACAGAGTCACAGTTGAGGGCTATTGGAGCAGTTCAAAGCAAATATTAATCGACAACGTCATTAATTCGGGTATTGCTGGATATAAAGTTTTAACACCTCTTCAAATTAAAGATACAGAAACTCATATATTGGTTGATAGAGGATGGGTTCCTCAAGGCAACTCAAGGGATATTCTGCCTGATATTGATATTAACAAAGAGTATGTAAAAGTTAATGGAATTCTTGAAGATCCAGAGCTTGGTTTTGTTTTGTCTAAAGATTTAGTAACTGAAAAATGGCCGAAAGTTTCTCAGACTAAAAACCTAAAGGTTTTGAAAAAAGCGTTCGATGAAGAGTTGGCTTCATATATTATTGTTGCCGATCCCACGCTTACAAGCAGCCTTGCATATATGAAAATTATCCCAACTAATATGACGCCTGAAAAACACTTTGGGTATGCCATTCAATGGTTCACAATGTTTGCTGCTTTATGTTTAATGTATTTTTGGTTAGGATTTAAAAAAAATGAAGAATAAAATATTTTTGGCAATTCTATTGTTAACACCAATATTGGTGGTTACTTTCTCATCTCTTTATTTTGCCTTGGGGTATTCTCCTGAGGGAACAAAAAATAATGGAGTCTTTTTTAAAAGCTATTTTAATTTCGATCAGTTTAACAATGTAAAAGATGAAAAGCTTATTGAGTTTGAAGATGGCAAGTGGGTCATGGGCGTATATATAACCGACATATCAAAGTCAAAAGAGTCAATCTACTTAATGAGGCAGTTAAATGTTGCTCTCAACAGAGATATTTATAGAGTAAAACGAGTTGCCTTTTTTTCAAACTTAAAACTCAAAAATGAAATCGATAGCCTAATCCAAGAGTATCCAAGAACCGAATTAGTTAATGATAGAAACGGTGTATTAATTAATGTGCTTCAAAAAAACTCGACATTAGATATGTTTCAAGAAAATCCTATTTTTATAATCGATCCATACGGAAGGGCAGTAATGTATTTTAAACCCGGAACGGACCCTAAAAAAATTCTTAAAGACTTAAAGGTACTAATCTAATGAATAATATTAAAAATTTATCACTTTTTGGAATATGTTTAGCTTTTGTAGTTATTGCTTTAGGAGCTTGGACAAGGCTTGTAGACGCTGGTCTTGGTTGTCCCGACTGGCCCGGATGTTATGGCTTTGTTGTTTTTCCAACAAATGAGGCAGAGATAGCCTTAGCTGAGGCAAGATACCCAACGTTCCCATATGACATAAATAAAGCAATTCCGGAAGTGGTGCACAGGTATTTTGCAGCTGCCCTAGGCTTTTTAGCAATAATCATGGTTTATTATTCTTTTAGGCAAAATGAGAATAAAAACATTAGACGCTGGACAATTGGCTTATTAATTTTTATTTGTTGTCAGGGTCTTTTTGGATACTTAACAGTAAGCTTATTACTGTTACCCATAATAGTAACTGCACATCTTTTTGGTGGCTTTACCACTCTAACTTTATTTTATCTTATTTTTTTAATGTCAGGTAAGTTTGATATTCTCAAAAAGATGGCAATACCAAAGTTAAAGACTGTTGCAGGAATCGCGCTCGCAGTTTTAATTTTCCAGATTTTTTTAGGAGTTTGGACAAGTACAAATTATGCCTCGTTGGCTTGTGCAGACTTTCCAACATGTCAAGGAAGCTATGTTCCAGAAATGGACTTTAAAAATGGATTCAATCTTAATCAAGAAGTTGGCCCAAATTATTTATACGGACTATTAGACAATCCATCTAGAGTGGCGATTCATTATTCACACAGAGTTTCTGCTATTTTAGTTACCGTGGTTTTTTTAATTCTTATTTCAAAACTTTGGTTTTCTAATGCAGCTCCTCTTGCATCAACAATTGGAATCCTTTTACTAACTCAAATTAGCTTGGGTATTATCAATGTTGTATATGTGCTGCCGCTGTATGTAGCAATAGCTCACAATCTTGTTGCCGCTTTATTGTTATTAGCCATTTTTACAGTTAATTATTTAGCTTGGAAAAAATGAAACTCTTAAGAAGCTACTACTTATTATGCAAGCCAAACGTAGTTTACATGATGCTTATTTGCGCCTTAGTAGGAATGCTATTAGCTGAAGAGACAATTAGCTCAGTTTCAACAATTATAGTCGCATTAATTGGAATTGCTTTGTGCTCAGGATCGGCTGCTGCGATAAACCAAGTAATTGATAGAAAAGTAGACGCAGCTATGACTCGAACCGATCAAAGACCCCTTCCTCAAGGAGACCTTAGCGTACTTCACGCCTCATGTTTCGCTTCAGTAATTGGAGCCTTGGGGGCTTTAATTTTATTCCTATACATTAATACACTAACAATGATTCTAACCCTTGTTTCATTAGTTGGTTATGCATTTGTTTACACTGTGTATTTAAAAAGAGCAACACCGCAAAATATTGTTATTGGTGGTTTGGCAGGGGCAGCACCTCCTCTGTTAGGCTGGGCTGCAATATCCAACACGATTGATCCTTACGCGCTTTTATTGGTCTTAATAATTTTCGTTTGGACTCCGCCACATTTTTGGGCATTGGCAATTTATCGAAAAGAAGAGTACGCAAAAGAATCAATCCCAATGCTTCCAGTTACTCACGGGGTTGCATTTACCAAGCTCCAAATTGTTTTGTATACAATTATTTTATTTATCGTAAGCGTTCTCCCATACATTGTATTAATGTCTGGTTATGTATATTTACTCTCTGCAATAATACTTAGCTCGATTTTCATGTACTATTCAGTCAAGCTATACTTCAGTGATGATGACGCTATTGCAATGAAGACATTTAATTTTTCAATTTATTATATTTTTTTAATATTTCTAGCATTGTTATTAGACCATTACTTAATTAAATGAAATCAGTAAATAAAAACTTGTTAGTAATAGCTATCTTTATAGCAACAGTTTTGGGCCTGTTTATTAATAAACTAACAACGCCACGAACACTTTCAGATGATGAGTTGCTTGTAAACGGTCTTTTCTTGTTTGAAGAGCCAAAGCAGATTTCAGATTTTGAGTTCTTCTCCTCAAACCAAAAAGTATTTACCAAATCTGATCTTATGGGCAAATGGACTTTAATGTATTTTGGTTTTACAAAATGTCCTGATGAGTGCCCAACAACTATGTATCAGTTATCTAAACTTATAAAAGTGCTTAGGGATAAAGATTATAAGTTAGATGATAAACAATGGGTTTTAGTATCCATTGATCCAGAAAGAGACACGCCAGAAATGATAGATAATTATGCAAAAGGCTTCGATAAAGATTTTATAGGAGTAAGCAATAGCAGGCCTATGCTTTTAAATCTTGCAACCCAGCTATCAGTTAATAATGTTATGCCAAGTTCTTCTAATCATATGGACCATTCACACTTAGATAATCATGTGAATAACATTATTTTGCTTGACCCAAATGGAGATTTTGCAGGTATTTTCAGGCCACCTTTTGATATATCAAGGCTTTCTTTAACTTATCAATCTGTTACAAATTAAATCATGGTTGTAACAAATTTTTAACTTTATTAGGATATTTTTAAATTATGGATAAATCTAAAAGACAGTTTATAAAAAAAGCTGGGCAATCGTCTGCAATGTTAATCTTGTTTGCTTACGGCGGAGGAAGATTGCTAGCTTCAGACAAATCAGTCGAAAACCTTGAACAAAAATGGGACGGTATGCTTGCCAAAGATCCAAGAGAGCTATTTGATCTTCCCAATGGGTTTTCTTATAAAGTGATTATTTCATCTGAAGACATAATGACCGATGGTCTTAATTTCGGAAAGAGACCGGATGGCATGGCAGCATTTGAATTAAGTGATGGCTCGGTTGCTTTGGTGGTAAATCATGAAACAAAAACTAAAGATAAAAACCTAAACATTAAAACAGCTTATGATGCTGCCAATGGAAGAGCTTATTCTGGAGGGACGAGCACTCTTGTTCTTGATTCAGATGGTACAACCCTAAAACGCTCTCACAGAAGTCTCTCAGGAACAATCGATAATTGTGCTGGGGGTGCTACTCCATGGAATACATGGATATCTTGCGAAGAAACATATAAAGAGAACCATGGTTATGCATTTGAAGTTGATCCTGAGTCAAAGTCTTTAGATGGATATAAGAGGTTAACTCATATGGGCAGATTCCAAAGAGAAGCAATTGCTGTGGACTTAAATGATCCAGCAGGATGTGTTTACCAAACAGAAGATGATTACAGCGGATTATTTTATAAATTTATTCCAACAACTAAAGGCCAATTAAGTGGAACAGGTAAACTTTTTGCACTAAAGATACCTGGAATAAAAAATACATCAAACAAAAATGGTTCTATTTCAGTGGGCGACTCTTTTCCTGTGGAGTGGGTTCGCATTCAAGATCCCTTAGCCAAATCTATTAAAACTAAAACACAGGGACAAAATGAAGGTGCTTCAATTTTTAATGGTGGTGAAGGTATTATTTTTACAAACGATAAAGATTCAACATCAAATATATTCTTTACTTGTAAAAAAGGCGGTCAAGCCGGTCTTGGCCAAATTTGGAAATATTCTCCATCAAAATCAAAAATTTCACTTTTTTATGAATCAGATAATACTAATAATCTTTGGGAGGGAGATAACATAAACATCTCTCCATGGGGTGACCTCATAATTTGTGAGGACAATAACAGTTACGCATGCAAACTTATTGGTTGTACTCCCAACGGTACCCTGTATCCTCTAGGCAGAGTTGCAGGTAATAGAAGCTCTGAAATTGCTGGAATATGTTTTTCTCCTGACGGCAAAAATATGTACCTAAACATTCAAGACGAAGGTAAGACAATAGCGATATCAGGTGACTGGAATAAGATAAGAGAATATAGAGACAAGCTGGACTCAGGCTTAATTCACTATAAAACTTAATTTATAGGTTTATTACCACCTTACCTTTTGCTTTTCTATTTTTAAGATGGGCAATGGCATCAGCAGAAGTATCTAGAGTAAATTTGTCTGAAGGTGATGGATCAATCTTTCCATTTTTATACATTTCAAAGAGCTCTTCAAAGTTTTTTTGATTTTCTTCAGGAAACATTCCAGTCCATGCTCCCCAAAAAACTCCGATAATTTGACAACCTTTTAGCAAAGTTAAATTTAAAGGCATCTTAGGTATTTGATCTGCGCCAGCTGCAAATCCAATTACAAGATATCTTCCATCCCAAGCAATAGATCTCAGACATGGCTCTGCGTAGGTACCACCCACAGGATCATAAATAACATTTGGCCCAATGCCCCCAGTTAATTCTTTTATTTTGTTCGAAAGCTCTTTTTGTTGATCTCTGTCAAGATTGCCAGAGGGATAAATAAATCCTTCGTCAGCGCCATTTTTTATGCAAATATCAACCTTCTCTTGTGATGAGGCAGCAGCTATAACCTTAGCCCCCATAGCTTTACCGAGTTGCACAGTTGCCAAACCCACTCCGCCTGAAGCTCCTAGAACCAATAAAGTTTCTCCAGCTTGTAAATTTGCTCTTTGCTTAAGGGCATATATCGAAGTTCCGTATGTAACTGAAAGAGCAGCAGCTATCTCAAAATCCATATCATCTGGTATGTGTCTAACGTTATTTTTATGAGCTAGTATTTTTTCACAAATACCGCCAACACCAGTTGCGGCAAAAACTTTATCTCCAATATTGAAGCCCTCTACACCCTTGCCTAATTCTGTTATAACCCCAGCTGATTCTCCTCCAGGAATAAACGGGAGGGGTGGTTGAAATTGATACAAACCTTGTATCATTAAAACATCAGGAAAGTTTACGCTTGCAGACCTTACCTCAATAATTACATGATCATCAGTAATTGCTGGATCTTCAACTTCGTTAACAACTAACTTTTCTGGACCACCTAGTTCTATACATTGTAAAGCCTTCATATTTACCCCTATTTATATCTTTGAATTATATGTTTCTATAAAATCATCAAAAGATATTTCTTCTTCTTGATTTATTTTATCAAACTCTTTTAATGAGTCACTAGCTTCCTTTTCACACGACTCAAGGTCAATATTTGTAAAAGAGCTAATTAATTTGGAATTTTTTTTAGCTTTTGCAATGCCATAATCATGGAATGATATTTCATGATTAAATTTATTTTTCTTAAAATTTCCAACATTTTTAATAGCATTTATAAAAGCTTGATCTTCGAACCTCAATGCCAGTTTTTCAAGATCTGTAATGAGCTCTTTTCTAGCGCCGCTTATAGACATTTCTTTGTTTTTAAATAAAACCTTGAGGCTAGGGTTCCTACCTGATCTAATTACATTTATATCTTGTTGTTCAATTTTTATTTTTTCTTGATCAGTCATTTTTTGACTAGGGGTTATTAAGCAATAAATAAGCAAAAGATCTAATATTCTTAT
This sequence comes from Gammaproteobacteria bacterium, assembly GCA_965656035.1. GTDB lineage: Bacteria > Pseudomonadota > Gammaproteobacteria > Magnimaribacterales > D2472 > SCGC-AAA076-P13. The sequence continues at coordinate 31,974 of CBFHIO010000005.1, forward strand.
ATGCTCCTTGGAAATACCCACAACTTCATCGGGATCGAGATCAATTCCTCTAACCTCAACATACTGAATGCCTTCCTCTTTAAGGAGTTGGTAGGGTCTTCGACCATTTTTGCTTGCTCTTTTAGGCCTAATGCAATCGTAAAGCTCATTTTCAATTTGTAAAATACCACTCGATATTTGTTGAAACTCATTATGAATATCTTTTAGCCCAAGATCTTCAAAATCTGGATAAGGATTTATAATCGCACTTCTTAGTCCAGATAAAAATTCATCTAGATCATTGTATTTAAAGTTTAGATTTTTTTGAGCTTTGCTTTGATAGCCAATATCACTCATTCTTAACGAAGTAGCATCGGGCTTAAATAAATCTGTTTTATTGAGTATATTTAAATCGCTAGTCCTGCCAGTAACAAAAGATTTATCAACCACTGGAGAATTGCCAAACTCAATCAACACAAACCAAAACAATCTTTTAAAATTTCTAATTAGATTTAAATAAGCTTTATTTTTTTCATTTTGTGATGAATACCCAAGCTGCTTTAATGACTTATCAGATAAAGAAAAATTATAGTGTATGCCAGATACGCACTGCATTGTCTTCCCATATCTTATTGCAAGACCTTTTCTATAAATATATTTTAGTCTGCCCATATTGCTTTTCCCATATGTTGCAATATTTATACTGGACTCATCCGCTATTTTTGGGGGCATCGAGAATGACCATAACATTTCATCATTTTTTAAATTTTTATTAATAAAAAAATGTATTGTTTTTAGTTTTTCATAAAGCTCATCAACAGTTGTATAAGTCGGTGTTACGATTTCAATTAACGACTCTGCAAAGTCGGTTGTTATTGATGAGTTCGTATATGAAGACCCAAGTGCTTCTGGGTGTTTTGTATTGGAAATATATCCATCTTTTGTAACTCTCAATGACTCTTTTTCAATACCTCTTTCTATTGTCAGGCCTGAGAAAAAATATTGTTGATTAAGATTTTCTAATAGGTTGTGGAAGTCCACAGTTATCTCTAAAATTTTGGTCCAGCAGAGATAATATCATGTCCAACATCAAATTTTTTAAAGTTATTTTGGAATTTTTGAACTAATTGTTGCAAGTGCGTCTGATAGCTTTCTTTGTCTTTCCATGTCTCAATTGGATTTAAGAGCTTGCTTTCAACACCATCAACATTTGTTGGCACATTTAAATTAAGACCTTCAACATGTTGAGTTTTAGTATTATTAAGCTCTCCATTTTGAATGGCATTCACTATCCTTCTTGTTGTAGGTATATCAAATCTTGAACCTATACCATATGGACCCCCAGTCCACCCGGTGTTAACAAGAAAAACTTTAGAATTATAAGTCTCAACTCTTTTCATCAATAAATCAGCGTATATACCAGCTGGTCTAGGGAAAAAGGGTGCACCAAAGCATGTTGAAAAAGTGGATTCAATAGATGAGCTTGATCCCAATTCTGTAGAGCCAACTTTTGCGGTATACCCGCTAAGAAAATGATAAGCTGCTGCTTCTTTTGAGAGAATTGAGACCGGAGGCATGAGACCTGTTAGATCACAAGTTAGAAAGATTACTGTTTCAGGTTCACCGGCTGCATTCTCTTCTACAGCATCCTCAATATGTGATCTTGGATAACAGCACCTTCCGTTTTCAGATATAGTGGTGTTGTAATAGTCGGGCTCGTTAAACTCATTCAAGTAAACATTTTCAATTACGCTGCCATGCTTAATAGCTTTATATATAACAGGTTCATTTTTTTCAGAGAGGTTTATTGTTTTGGCATAACACCCCCCTTCAAAATTAAACACAGAACCTTGTCCCCAGCCGTGCTCATCATCACCAATCAAAGAACAGGCCGGATCAGCAGATAAGGTTGTTTTTCCGGTTCCAGACAATCCAAAAAACAAAGCCACTTTTCCATCAGCATTTACATTAGCTGAGCAGTGCATGGGTAGAACATCTTTTTCAGGCAATAAAAAGTTCTGAGCAGAAAACATTGATTTTTTCAGCTCTCCCGCATATTTCATTCCTGCAAGTAACACTTTTCGTTTCTTAAAGTTGATTATTACGCATGCTTCAGAATTGGTTCCATCCTCTTCAGGATTACATTCATAATTATAGGCGCTTAAAATTTGCCACTCTTCTTTTTTTGAGGCATTGTATTCTTTAGGAACAATAAATATTAACCTTGCAAATAAGCCGTGCCAGGCAGTCTCTGTTGTTACCTTAATTGGTAAATAATGATCTTTGTGAGAACCAACATGTAGATAAGAAGTATATCTATTTTTATTTGCAAGATAGCTCTCAACTTTATCCCAAAGCAAATCAAATTTTTGTGAGTCAAAAGGCTTATTTATTTCACCCCAATCTATAAGATCAGAGGTGGTTGGCTCATCAACAATAAATCTATCATTAGGGCTTCTTCCAGTTCTAGCTTCAGTAGTAGCAGAAAAAGCACCGTTACTCGCAACAACACCTTCATTGTTTTTTACAGCCTCTGCGATCAGCTCTTCATTATTAAAATAATATGCTTGTGCTGTATTTGTAGTAGTCATATTAGCCCTTATTAAAACATATATTTGTAAAATATTTACAAATTTGTAGTGAATTAGATCTTATGATCAAATGATAGTCAAATGATATAAAAAAGCTAAATTTAAAAGCATTTATAGATTATTTAACGTGTAGTTTTATTACAAATTTTGAGAATTTAGATCTTAAATATTTTTAAAATTGATGATATTAAAAAAATTACAAAAAATATAAAACCCCATTCAGCAAAATTAAAAATAAAACTCCAGTTCACCTCAGCACAAGTTGGCCCACCTTTATAGGCATTTGCGATACCGCCAAAAAAACCAAAATATTCTATTTGTGTCTCTAATGGCATGCCACACCCCATTGGTAAATTACTAATTTCTTCTTGGCTTAAATTTTGAAGATATATCTGTTTTCCTGTTACAGCTAATCCAGCCATAGATGCCAATACTATAAGAAATTTATCAATTAGAAATAGTTTCTTCGCTACAAATCCAGAAAATGCTATAACAGCAATAATGCCAAAAACATATCTTGTCATTATGCACATTGGACAAGCCTGAAGACCTAAGATGTTATCCATTAAGATTGCTAACAAAATTATTATAGTTGCACCCAAACATGAGGCTATTTCGAAATAGTTTTGATACACTGAAATAGTAAAATTTTTTAGAAGCTTAAACATAAAAATAGACTCGTTTTACAATAGTATAAGAAATACTTTTACAGAATACACCTTAGACAGGGAATTTAATTAATATGAAAGATAGAGTTTTTATAATCGATGGTTCTTCATATTTATATCGTGCATATCACGCGATGCCTCAATTAAGCACATCAAAAGGTCAGCCTACTGGTGCAATCAAGGGAGTCACCAATATGCTGATGACTTTAAAAAAAGATAGCGAAGGGTCACCAATAATTGTAGTTTTTGACGCAAAGGGTAAAACTTTTAGAAGCGAAATTTATAAAGAATATAAAGCCAACAGACCTCCGATGCCTGATGATCTTAGAGAGCAGCTAGAGCCCCTCAAGGAAATTTGTAAAGCAATTGGGTTTCCTCTAATTGAGATTTCAGGAGTTGAAGCAGACGATGTAATTGCAACTTTAGTAAAAAAAGCAAAAGAAAAAAAATTTAAAGCGGTCGTTTCCACACTTGATAAAGATTTAATGCAGCTCGTTGAAGACCCAAATATAACAATCATGAATACAATGAAGCATCAAATTTTTACTGAAGACAAGGTATTTGAAAAATTTGGTGTTCAACCAAATCAAATCAGAGACATGCTTGCTCTGGTTGGAGACAGTTCTGATAATATTCCTGGGGTTCCAAAAGTTGGTCAAAAAACAGCAGCTAAATGGCTAAATGAATATAAGAGCTTAGATGGCATAAAAGATAATGCCGAATCAATTAAAGGTGTTGTTGGGGAGAATCTCCGTAACTCTCTAGCTGATCTAGAAAGAAATGTTGAGCTTGTATCATTGAAACAAGATGTTGAATTAGGCGTTGATTTTGATAGCTTGCTTCAGCTCAATACCGATCAAGAAAGACTAGATGAACTTTTTGCTGAACTAGAGTTTAAAGCATTGCCAAAAAACACTTCAACAAAATCAACTAATAACTCTCCCAAACAACCAGACGCCAAAGATACCCTCAAAGAGAAAAACAAAAATTATGAAACTGTTCTTAGTGAAGACCAACTTAAAACCTGGGCCAAAAATCTTGATGAGTGTAAAGTTTATGCAATAGATACTGAAACAGACTCACTAGACACAATTACTGCTAATCTTGTAGGCATATCATTATCTGTTAAAGAGGGAACAGGGTGTTATATACCCATAGGCCATAACTATGAAGGCTGTTCTGATCAACCGAGTTTAGATTTAGTAATTGAAGTTATTGGCAAGGCTATAGAGCGAAACAAAGAAAAAGCTGTTGGCCAGAATCTAAAATTTGACATACCAATTTTATCTAGGCATAAGATTCAATTAGATAAATTCCATGCAGATACTATGCTTATGTCGTATGTTCTTAACAGCACTGCAACCAGACACGGCATGGATAATCTAGCTTCATATTATCTTAATTATGAAACAATAAAGTATAGTGACGTTGCTGGCACAGCCTCAAAACAAATTAGTTTTTCAGAGGTTGAGATTGATGTTGCAACTAATTATGCAGCACAAGATGCTGACATAACTTTAAGACTTTACAACAAACTTGAGGGGCTGCTTGAAGACAAGCCAACGCAAAAAAAATTACTTGAAGATATTGAATATCCACTTGTCCATGTTCTCTCCAAAGTTGAACAAAACGGAGCAAAAATAGATAAAGAAAAGCTAGCCGCTCATTCAGAAGAGCTCACAGAAAAAATATCAGAGTTAAGCTCTCAGGCATTTAAAATTGCTGGCGAAGAATTTAATTTAGACTCACCCAAACAACTCTTAGAAGTTTTATATGAAAAACTCAAGCTGCCAGTTCTTAAGAAAACCCCGAAAGGACAGCCATCAACAAATGAAGAAACTCTTCAAAGATTATCTGAAGAGTATGAGTTACCAAAAATTATTCTTCAATACAGAACTTTGGCAAAGCTAAAATCAACCTATACCGATAGCCTCATTAAAATTGAAAACCCAGCTACGCAAAGAATTCATACTTCATATCAACAAGCCATAACTTCAACTGGCAGGCTTTCATCTACAGAGCCTAATTTGCAAAACATACCAATTAAAACCTCAGAGGGAAGAAGAATAAGAGAAGCCTTTATTCCTGAGAAAGGGAATGTTTTGATATCAGCAGATTATTCACAGATTGAGCTTAGGATCATGGCACATCTTTCAAAAGATAAAAATTTAACAAACGCTTTCAAAAAAGGATTAGATGTTCATTCCTCAACAGCCGCAGAAGTCTTTGGAGTAAATATAGAAGATGTAACAGATGAACAAAGAAGAAGCGCAAAAGCAATTAACTTTGGCTTAATGTATGGGATGTCAGCTTTCGGGCTGACAAGACAGTTAGATATCCCAAGAGCAGATGCACAAAAATATTTAGACACTTATTTTGAAAGATATACCGGCGTAAAAGACTACATCGTTAATACAAAAGCTCAAGCAAAAGAAGATATGTTTGTTGAAACAATAATGGGAAGACGTCTTTATCTTAATGAAATCAATGCAGCAAATGGTTTAAGAAGACAAGCAGCAGAAAGAGCCGCTATCAATGCTCCATTGCAAGGATCAGCGGCAGACATAATTAAGAAAGCCATGATAGATATTAATATATTTTTAAATAATGAATTGGCCGAAACAAAGATGATTATGCAGGTGCATGATGAATTAATTTTTGAAACACCCAAAGCTGATGCAGCAGAAGTTCTTAATATAATGAAGGGTATGATGGAAAATGCTGTAAAGCTCGATATTCCTCTGATAGCTGATGCAGCAATAGGTAATAATTGGAATGAAGCACATTAATAATTCATTTTCATTTTTTCTAATCTTCATAACAGCTCAAAATTCATATAGCTAACTTAATAAAAAGTTAGAAGATTATTTTTTATCAATCTATGAAAATTTCAGTATTTCCTTAGATAGTCTCTCAAAACCTGTGATATCTTTTGAAGATACTGTTATAGCTTCTACCCCCACCATATTTTTATTTACTTGAGAAAGGGCTTTATTTTTTTGATTGTTTGAGAGTTTATCGCTTTTGGTCAATACAGGTATAAAAGGAACATTCCTACTATTGCATAAGGCAATCATATCCTTATCACGATCTTTTAGTGGGTGCCTAATATCCATGAAAATAACAACAGCTCTCAGGGACTCTCTTCTTTCGAAGTATTCCTCTAGAAGAGGAGCCCAGTCTTTTCTTTTATACGAGCTAGACTTGGCAAAACCATATCCTGGTAGGTCAACTAATTTAAGAGAGTCATTTACTTCAAAAAAATTTATCTCAGTTGTCCTTCCAGGAGTCTTGCTAATTCTTGCCAATTTTGGGTTGCCTGTTAACGCATTAAGGGCGCTCGACTTTCCAGCATTAGACCTTCCTGCCAAAAGAATCTCATTACCTGCATCTTCTGGTAGATTTTTATACTTGGTTACTCCAAGCATGAATTTTGTATCTATAAAAAGGTTTTTCATTTAATCGTTTATATCATACCAACCTATGTTTATAATACACATCACTAAGATACACTTATTTGTTTTATGAAATCATTTTTGATATTAATAGCTTCTTTTGGTTTAGCCTTTAATACCTTTGCAGCTGAGAAGTCGCTTAGCCCAGAAGACATGCCTCAAGGATTTAAGTCTGGAGATTCTTCTGCTGGATCAAATCTTGTTGGATCATGTGTTGCATGTCATGGTGCTGATGGAAATAGTATAAATACAGATTGGCCAAAGCTTGCAGGACAAAATGAAAAATATTTATATGAACAATTAAAATATTTTAAAAGCGGCGAAAGAAACAATGCTTTAATGATGACAGTTACTCCGTATTTACAAACTTTAAATGATAAAGATTTATTAGATATAGCTGCTTTTTATAGCTCTAATATATCAACTGTAGGTCAGGCAAAAAATGACGAGGATCTACTTGAGCTAGGAACTAAATTATATAGATTTGGAGATATTAAGAAGCAAATACCTGCATGCACCTCTTGTCATTCTGTATATGGTGATGGAAATAATTTAGCAAATTATCCCTCTGTTGCGGGTCAGCAAATTGGATATCTTGTTTCCTCGTTAAAAGCTTATAGATCAAAAGAAAGAAATGCTGGAGAACAGTCCCTAGTAATGCAATCCATTGCAGAAAATCTTACCGATAATGAGATAGATGCATTAGCAAACTACATGCATGGGTTATATAAATAATGAACATTTTTAGCAAAGCAACCTATTTTTTCTTCATAGCATTTTTCACTATTTCAGTTAGTGCTGAATATAAGTTGGGAAGAGACTATAAATTAATTGATAATCCTTTGCCGGTTAAGAAAGATGGAGTTGTAGAAGTTACAGAATCCTTTTGGTACGGATGTTATGCATGTTATTCGTTTGAACCAGCAATTAATTCATGGGCTGCTCAGCAAGATGCTGATATTAAGTTCAAAAAAATGCCTGTTTCATGGGGGCCTGTCCACAAGCTTCACGCAAAACTCTATTATATTATTGAGTCTCTTAAGCTTGATCCATCAACTCATTCTGCAGTATTTGTCACAATGCACAAAGAAGGCAATATGCTTCAAACAGAAAGCAGAGTAAAAGATTTTTTATCTAAATTTGATGTGGCTCCAGAGATAACTGAAAAATATTTAAAATCTTTTACTATTAACCAAAAAATTAATCGTGATGCAAAACAAGCAAAACAAATGATGCTAACTGCTACCCCTATGATAGTTGTAGATGGAACTTATGTTATCCAAAATAAGGGATCTTATGCAGATATGCTCAAAGTTATTGACCACGTAGTTGAATTACAGAAACCAAATTCTTAGGAATAATATGAAAAATAAATACTATCTATATATTTTACCTTTATGCACGATTTTTCTTTTTAATGGAAAAAAATATGATGAATCCGTCATAGAAAGAATTCATCTTAATGTAAATATTTGTGTTGAAGGCAAAGAGTGTGGAGAAATTGCAACTGTTGCTGATACTGGCACTGCTCCTAAAGCTGCTAAGCTCTACGCTGGTTGCATTGCATGTCATGGAGCAAAAGGCGAAGGTGGAATTGGGCCTTCATTTAAAGGCCAAAAAAGCGACTATATTGCAGCTGCTTTAAACGAGTATAAGAACAATATCGAAAGAGGCCCACAGAGTGCACTTATGTATGCTCAAGCAGCAGCATTGTCCGACAGTGATATTAAAGAGCTATCAAAATATATAGTTACTCTTTAGTTTTGCTCTCAAGATCGATTATTCTTTTTTCTAACTCTTCAGCTAGTCTTTCTAAAGCTCCATATTTCGATTTAGAAACATAACCACTTTTTTCGATAAGATTTTCTATATCAGGCCTAATAATTTTTTCTAGATTTTTTAATAAATCAGAAGGAAGTATGCCTTTCAATGCTCCCATTTCTTTTTTTATAATGTTAATTATGGCTTTTGATAGTTCATCTTGATTCATACTTTTCCTTAATAATATCCTCTAAATTTTTAAAGTTAGAAAACTCATCAGGCTTTTGGAAATCTTGTTTCCAAAGAGTTTCATTATTATTAAACCATAAGACATTTATACCAAGTCTATATGCACCAAAAATATCATTTACCTGATGATCGCCAATATGCAGCATTTCACTATATTTCACACCGGGAAGATAGCTTTGCGCTAATTCAAAATGTGGCTTATTGGGTTTGCTGTCTTTTGCTTCAAGAGAGCTAATTGAAAATTTAAAGTACTTTCCAATAGATAATTTATATACATCTGCGTTGCCATTTGTGAGAACACCAAGCATATGATTCTTTGAAAGATTTTTTAAAGCATCTTCTACGTTTGGAAATAATTTAACCTCATGTCTTTTTTTAAGGAAGTAATCAAAGGCATCCTCTGAAATTTTTTGAATGTCATCTGGTGACACAAGATCTTTTATTTTTTCTTTAAAAATCTCAATTCTTAGCTTCCCTATATCCCATGCAATACTTTTATCTCTCTTAATAAGACTTTCTCTAAGAGAAAGAAAATCATTAAAGTCCCCCCAGTTTACTTTTCCGACTCTTTCTTCAATCCAATTTCTTGTATCAACTTCTGCATTGGTGATTGTGGGCTTGTTATCCCAGAGGGTATCATCAAGGTCAAAGGTAATCATCTTAATTTTACTAATCATTTTTTTGCTCTTGGATGTGCCTGATCATAGATTTTTACAAGATGTTGATAATCTAACTTGGTATATATTTGGGTTGTAGACAATGAGCTGTGCCCTAACAGCTCCTGTATAGTTCTTAGGTCACCGCTAGACTCTAACATATGGGTAGCAAAGCTGTGTCTTAGCATGTGAGGATGAATTGGAGGAAGACCCTGCTTCAGCGCTAATCTTTTAAGTCTTAGCTGTATGCTCCTAACTGTTAATCTTGAGCCCTTTAAATTTATAAATAGAGCGCCGGACTCACCAGAAAATTTTGATCGCTCTAAAACCCAATTTTCTATAGCAGCCTTTGCATATCTGCCTATTGGGACTAGTCTAGTTTTTGAACCTTTTCCCAGGATTCTCAGAAAAGACATCTCTTCTTCAAAGTCTTCTAAGTTAATATTTGCTGCCTCAGAAACCCTTAATCCCGATGAATATATTAGTTCAATAATTGCAAGATCAC
>CBFHIO010000006.1:0-38220 GCA_965656035.1 Gammaproteobacteria bacterium
CTGTCTACCCTTGTTAAACCTTGAAGGTTTGCGCCTTTTGAAGAATTAACACTTTGAAAGCCAAGATCATCACTTCCGATAAGTAAATTTACTTTATTAGACATAAACCATTTAATCCGCTCGTTAGAAATATTTATTGGAGAATTTTTAATACCATATGGAAATTCATCATCTGTTATAAACGTATACCACCCAGCATTTGCAATTACGCTATTTGAAATTCTATTATCCCTGCTTAAAAGCATATATCTGTGAGTAAATTGAGCTCCAGCAGAATGACCAAACATTCGATAGGTCTGAGTGCTCAAAGAAAATTTACTTTTTATATAATTAAAAAATAATGAGATTGAGTGATTAATATACTCATTTTTATTAGTATTAATCTTGCCTGAAGATTCAGCCATTTCTAGCAAAAAAAAGTATCTAAAATCTTTCTTATTAAATTGCGGTGCAACGACAATAGCATTCTTATTTAAAACATGGGGCACCCAGGCTCTAAGATAGTCTTCTGCATTTCTTTTATTTCCATGTATTACAAATATAACCTTGGTATCTTTATTAATTTTTTCAGGGGCAATGTAAAAAATTTCAACGTCAGGTTTATCCCAATATGCAAAGGTTGATTGCTTAATTTCTGATGAGCTTGCATATATTGGTAAAACTAATAGCAAGAATAGTTGTACAAAATTTTTCATGAATCCATTTTAGCAATGAAATTATTTAATAGGTTAAAATGCAGCTAAATTTATTGAACTGATATGAATGATAGAACAGATCTAATAAGAAAAATACATGAGTCTAAGCATAAGATTACATACGTATCTAGTGGCGGTGGTACCAATGCGATCTCACTATTACTTAAGGTGCCTGGGGCAAGCAATACAATACTCGAATCATATGTACCCTATTCAAAAAAATCAATGGATTTGTTTTTAAATAAAAAACCGGATCATTATTGTTCTCTTAATACTTGCTTAAGCATGTCAGCTAATGCATACAAAAAATCAATACAAATTGAGCCTGATACTAAAACTAAATATTTAATTGGAATTGCCGTGACTGCTAGCCTTGCTACTACATACAAAAAAATTGGTGATCATAAATTTTTTATAGTTATGCAGACTGACTCATACACTAAGACAATTTCATGTGTTCTTGAAAAAAATACAAGAACCAGAGAAGAGGAAGAAGAATTGATTACAGAATATGTTTTAAGTTTAATTGCAGACGCATGTTCTATTAAAAAAGACTACCCGCAACACCAAGAGAAAGTTGAGATTGAAACAATAACTGCTGAGAAATCTTGGAAAAAATTACTTAATAATGAAATTAACTATGTCTCAAGTGACAAGGCTGCTCCAGAATTAATATTTCCTGGATCATTTAACCCACTGCATGAGGGACACTTAAAAATGAGAGAAATAGCTGAAAGGAGAACAGGCATGAGAGCTACGTTTGAAATATGTGCTAAAAATGCTGATAAGCCCCCCTTAACTTTTTATGAAATCAAAAGAACGCTTGACCAATTTGGCGATAATGATAGTTGGGTTATAACATCAGCAGGAAGATTCAGTGAAAAAGCTAAAATGTTTCCCAACAGTGTATTTATTATTGGCGCAGATACATTTTTGAGAGTTTTCGATGAGAGGTTCTATTTAAATAAAAAAGATATGTTAAATCATGTTGAAAGATTTAATGATCATAATATTCATTTTTTAGTGTTTGGTAGAATGGTAAAAGATAAATTTGTATCATTAGGAGATGTTGTTATTCCAGAAAACATTAGGCATAGATGCACTGGTTTTGATGAAGCGAGTTTCAGGGATGATATATCTTCTACAAAACTTAGATTAGAAGACTAGTATTAATTGTGTGGGGGAAGCTTAGCCTCTACAAACCACTCATGAACTCTTTTAGCTGGATTAAATTTCTTTAATCTCATTTTCTTATTTTCAAGAGTAAATTTTCTAGTTTTAATAGCTGTATAGTGATACGTATGACTATCACGAGTTTCGCCTTCAGGTATTAAATATACTTTAGTTTGTTTTTTATCTGCCATAATGGAATGCAATTATACACAAAAAATATTAAATAAGTACTTCGATAAATAAGTTTTTGTCCTTTAAAATTTAATGACCTCATCCTTATCCCAAAGCCCCCAATAAGCTCCTACATCACCCTCAGCCTCTACTTTCCAAGATTCATCAAACGATGAGAAATAAAACATGTCAATATCTTGATCTTTTGACCAAAGCTGCGCATTAATGAAATATTTTAAGTAATTGCTATAAGAAGGATGCGCTCCCCATAAATCACTACCTTTACTGGGCCATCCTGTCTCAGTAATAATAACTTTTTTACCATTTGATGCTTTTATGGCTTCGTTATACATATCTTTCATATAAAGCAATGAATATTCTGCTGCACAACCTTCCCAAAATGGATAGCAATTTGCCAAAATCACATCACACGCATTTGTTATATTAGGTCTATCTCTAAACTCGTAGTACGCATCTACATATCCAACAGGAATATCTCCAATATTTTTTTTAACATAATTAATGTATGAAATAAGTTGGTTTTCTTCTAATTCTTTTCTGTATATCACTTCATTGCCAACAGCAGCAACGTCAACAAGGCCATCGATTGCCAACCCAATTAAACCTTCAATCTCTTTATCATTGCTTTGCATGTCATCACTTAGCCATGCACCAACAAGAGTTTTAAAACCCATATCTTTTGCAATTTCAACAATACGAGCATGGTCATCTAGAGAAGAGAAAGTTCTTATGGATGATGTATATGGTTTTAATATTTTTAATCGTCTTATAATTTGATTGTCTGAAACTACATCACCTGGCTGCTGTGAGCCCTCATATAAGCTAAAACAAATACCATGGATTTTACTGTTAAGAATTTTTTTACAAAGTTTTTTTAACTCTTCTTCTGATAACTCATCAAGATTAGTTCCTAGTAGGGATAAAATTTTTTCGTCTCTATAAGACATAGCTTTTATACTCCTCCATTCCTTTGTTGTAATTGTGTTCTTATGTCTGCAGCTCTATCTTCATTTATTTCATAATCTCTCATAATATAAATGGCAATTATTGTGCCAATTATAGGGATTGAAGAATACGCAATTCTTAAACCTGTCAAGGCACCATCTGGTTGGGTTAGTGCATCAGTTGAAAACCCTACGTAATACATAATTAAACCCGATAATAATCCTGCAAGCGCAGTGCCTAATTTAACCATCCACCAATAAATTGCTCCGAAAGATCCTTCTTTTCTGGGCAGTCCATTTTTGAGCTCCTCATAATCACAGGTATCAGCAGTCATGCTCATCATTAAAGTAAATAATCCTCCGATTCCAAATGAAAAGAATGGTAATGCAAATAAAAACATATAGGGCTTGCCAGGTATAAAGAGAAACCAAAATAAAATATACCCTATTACAGATATGCTTTGAGAAATAATAAAAGTTTCCTTTTTACCATACTTCTGTGCCATTTTAGAAACTATGGGTATCACAATAAATGTTGTGACAATTGCCCCAACGCTGCCATGAAGTGTTGGCCATGGGCTTGCTGCAGAGGCGTCTCCAGAAAATAAATAATGGACAATAATAAAAAATGAAAATGCTGCAATTGTCTGGAAAGAGTTAAAGACTAAGAAAGTAGCCATGCACAACTTTCTAAATGGTATGTTTTTCCATGCATCTTTAAAGATATGAACAATATTTATTAAACTATTTCCAATATTTTCTTTGGTAATAGGAACCAAATGATCATCATTTAATGTAGATTTGCTCTTTATAAAAATAGCAGGAATAATTGCAAGCAAAGTACATATTATTCCAAAAACTACAGATAAAATTCTTGTTCCTGATGCAGGATCAACGAAAATATCAGGGTCATAAATAATTATCCATATCCATGGAGCTAATACCCAAGCAAACTGACCTATGAATTGTGACACTGCCATGATTTTTGTTCTTTCATGAAAGTCGTCACTCATCTCATAACCCATTGCAACAAATGGAATTCCAAAAATTGTTATACCTATATAAAATAGGAGGTTAAAGACTAAAAAGTACCAGAAATTAAAAGTTTGACCGTTTTCTGCATATAATTGCCAAGATAAAATAAATGCTATTCCAGTTAAGATACCTCCAAAGAAAACATATTGTCTTCTTTTGCCCCACTTAGATTTCGTATTATCTGAAATAAAACCCATCAAAGGATCAGTAATCGCATCAATAAACCTAGGTATAAAAGCAATAACTCCATACAATAGAGGACTAAAACCAAGGTCTTGGATTAAAACAACTATAAAAATTGATAATAGAGCTGGAAATAGCTGATTTGCCAGCATCCCAAAACCAAAAGCTATTTTTTGTCCCATTGAAACAGTATTCATTACCTTTTCTTCGTTGTTCATATGATCTCTCCCCTAGATTTCATATATTTAATTGATGTTAAAATTTAAATAAGCATCTTTTACAACATCAAAGGTTATTTTTTTATTCCTATTAATATCTACTATTCCCCAATATTCTTCATTTGCAGTTCCATCATACGGAGTGCCATCACTGTTTGGTGCATTTCCACCAGTATCTTGCTGTTTAGGATTGCCAGCTTTCCATAAACCGTCAGTAAATTGAAAAACAAAAGATCCAATATTTTTATCACTATTTGACAGTACGTTTTCTAAAATTACTCTATTCGCATCAGCCTGAGCTCGTTGATTTTCTCCTTTTTTATAAGTTTCATTAGATTTAGTCATGTAGCTATCGGCCCCCAGTTCCGCAAAATACATTGGCTTATCACTAATTGCCTCCCATTCTGCAAAAATTGATTGGGGCTGATCCCATCTATAAACATTCATTCCCCATACTTGAACACTTGGTGCAATATTTAAGGCATCCATGCTAGGTAAATCGCCGTGAGCAGATGAAACTAATCTAGACGGGTCTTCTATTTGAATAATTTGAGCAACAAGTTCCATTGATTTATACCAGTTATTAATATCGCCATCAAACCACTGAGGGTTGTAATTATATTCATTGCCTAGTTCCCACATGAGAATAGCATCATGATCTTTATACTTTCTTATGTAGTTTATAAATGTTCCAGAAAGGATATCGAATCGCCCTTTTTGATTATATCCAAAGCTAATTACCACTTTGATTCCAGCATTATGAATTTCATCTAGCACTTTAATATCATCAATAGGCTCATAAACTCTTATTGTATTAATACCTGCCTCTTTGATTAGAATTAAATCTTCAGCAAGAGTCTCAAAACTTCTTTTTGTTTTTCCTATTTTTACAGGGTGATAGCAAATTCCCTTCATATAAAATGCTTGTCCATCGACAATCATCTTGCTGTCTTTAATCTTTACTTCAATACCTAATGAATACATAGAAAAGAGTAAGATGGTAAATAAAAAACTATTTTTCATAATCAGTCCTTGATTGATGCTGTTGGTGGAATATTTGAATCATTCAATAACGCTTCAAAATCTCCGTTATAGGTTTTAACAATTCTATTACCTCCCCTTGTAAGGTTATCAAAAACCCCCTTATCAACTTGCTCCCACAGTGGGTATTTGGCCTTGCCATCTACCGTAAATAGTCCGAAATGATTTTCAGATCCATTCTCATTTGTAGAATCTTTCCATGGTTCGTTGAATGCTGAAAAATAAAAACATGTTATCGACATTGAAAAACAAACATCTGAAATCATCTGATAATACAAGCCTAATTTATATTCATCAGCCGCTTCAGTACCTCCATATCCATACAAATCAGAGGCAACACTTGACCAGCCTGTTTCTCCAATGTGAACTTCTTTTGATGGATCAATTTGGTGGACATATTTTTTTACACTATCAAACTGATTAAGTTCATAATCAATCGCCCTTATCATAGCCTGTTTGATAATTTCTATCTTATTTAGATTATCTAACCCTGCATCAAGGTTCCAAAAACTAGGATTATAGTGCGTATCATGAAAAGCATAAGTATGCATAGATACAAAATCTACTGACCTAATGAGCTCATCTAAATCATTGTTATGATAGTCTTCTGAACCACCACCCCATGAGGCAAAATTGTCAGAACTTGTAATCCATACATCATCATGTATTTCGCCGATAGTTTTTAATTCTTGAAGATGTTTCACCCACTTTAGAACAAATTTTGGTGGTACATGGTAGCTTGAAGCCCAGTGAACCATAGACTCATTACCCACAGCAATAATTTTAACAATATCTGGATATTCTTTTGCTAGTCTAGCCGCTTCATCTATCTCAAATTTATTACCTTCAAAGTCTTCTTCTTCATGAATTGGGTTTTGAGTGAATGCATCTTTGCATTGTATCCAAGCACCAAGCATCACATACATTTCAAAGTGAGGATCCGTTCTCTTTATCTCTTTAATAGCTTTGAGAGTGTTTTCAGCAAAAGGGTGATGAAGATCATAGGTTCTCAAAACTCTAAAGCCTTGAGCGTGCATTATATAAAGATCTTCTTTGATTTGATTGATTGTGGGTTGTTTCTCTCGCGACTTTTCTCTATACCCTCCATAAGAAATTGCTGGATAGTTAGGATTTCCAATAAACTCTTTTGCACTTTTACCCATACTTAAGTCTCCAGATTGATTGCATGAAGCAAGAATAAATAAAGAAATAATACAGGGTATTATTTTCTTCATTTTACGACACTTACATAAACAGCTTTAATTAAGTTAGTTCTGTTAAAAATACTTTCCGAATTTTCAGCATCTAATTCATGGCCTTCGATTATCTTATCAGTATTATCCATATAAGAAATTCTTATACTCTTCTGAACTGATAAGCTATAAATTATTGGTACTTGGCAAACAGTGAATGCTAATGAATGCTTATCAAGTTCAATATAATTTATATCGTTATTTAAATTTACATATTTAAAAGATTTTTCTTCTTCAATAAACTCTGTCTTTCTTAATATGGTTGGGTCGAAATTGATTTTTCCATCGTTAACAAAAAAGCCCAATTCATAGAACCTGCTAACAATATCTTCTTTCACTTGCCCGGTCATGCCTGGTTGCTGCACCCCTCTTCCTCTAGGAGTATGAGAATAGGGATCCGTAGGAAAAGCACCATACAATTCTGGTGATTTATTAACTCCAATACCCTCGTTAATCTCAAAGTAATGATCAAAAAACCTTCCAATCATTTTAGGATCACTCTTTTGAAGGATAGACTGTTTAGTGACTTCAGCTGATGCCAATAAAAGTTTTGATACCATATGCCAGTAGATAGAGCCTAGACCTTCGTAACCATAAAATGTGCCTGATCTTCCAGTGAAGGATTTATGATCAAAAACATTTTCAAATATCTCTAGAACAATATTTTTTTCTTTAACAGAGAGTTCTTTATATTTTGAGGGTAATTTTCCAAGCTCTTCAACTAAACAACTGGCGTTGTGAAATAAGCCATTAAAATGATATTTGTCATTGATATCTTTTTCTATAATTTGCTTGTTACCATCTTGAACTAAATTATTTAGTAAATCCGATTTTTTTAACTCTTCTTCAGGAACAACATTCTTATTCATAAACCCTAGCAATTCTTTGTTAGGGTAAAGGATGTAACTGTATTGTTTATCCCAAAATAAATCACTATTCTTGAGGCTGTCTAATACAGACAAGGATTCCTCTTGAGAAAGATAACCCGAGCTCAAAACACCAACTTGACCTTCAAGCATTTTAGATAGCCTGTCGATTGTAATTTGATCTTTTTCAAGATTTATTAGATTGTAAGCATGATAAAGGCCGTCTTTCCTTTTATTAAAATTAATTGTTGCATCAAGAACGTTAAGAACATTTTCAAAGAAAAGAATTATTCTATCTTTATCTAATGAGTCTTTCGTTCCAGAAAAATAAGATGTATAAATCCTATCTCTATATTCAGATGCAACTTCTCCCACCTCATCTACAAACTGTTTTCTTCTTTTGCTGTCTATATTAGATTTAACAGCACTAAAGGATGAATTTAGTTTTTCAAAAAAATGAAACAATTCTGTTGAGATTTCAAATGATGATGATTTATCTTGTTCTAAGATTTTTACAAAAAAACTTAGAAACCTTCTTAGGTAATAAAGAGTAACCATTGAAACGCCATTTCCAACAAGCGCATTATTTGCGTCATTCCACTCAGGCCTCTGTGTGTTCATCCAAATACCAGCGCCAGGAACAAAATTAGATAGTTTTGCTAAAACTGTTGAAAGAATTTTTTCTAAGAAGTTAACTTCATGTATTAAGCCTTGGTAGTTTTTTAGAATTGCTCCATCAGCACCTTCTTTTAGTCTATTATTTTCAATTTCTTCTGCTAATTTAAAATTAAAATCTATAGTATTTTTAGGATCTTTATAAATAGATTTGTAGTCCTTGATTTCATAGGGGACATTGGCATAGACAAAATCATTTTTATTTAAAAATGAATTAAGTCTTTTTGGAAAATAATTTTCAGAAAATTCTAAAAATTTAAGTAAATATATAATTTGATGATCGCCCCAGTAACCAATATATGACCATGGGTTATCTGGTTCAATGGTTTCCCAATCAAATCCATCTTTGGTTAATCTGTATGGATTATATCCATCAAATGTTGAAGCATTGAGAAATCTATAAATCATTCCATCAATGAATTGAGGGTACGAATAAGCTAAGGCCTCCCAATTTTGAAAAATATCTCTCCAGTTGCCTTGATAATCAAGAACCTTTTTACCTGTTACATCATCACGAGTATTGATAGAAAATTTATTCCAGGGTCTACTCGGATCGCCATGCCTTCGACTAAACTTTATTGGTAAATATTCAGTAGCAAGTCTTTTAAAAGTATTGGAATTAGAATTGTTAATAAAATCTTTTAAAAAAGTTAAATCAAATGTGTTGGGCCATGAATCAAATGCTGAACTCATTTCAGTGGCACATTTTACATTTGCGTTTCTTATATATTTAATAAAGTCATCTTTTTCTATTTGATAATCTTTATCAAATATTCCTCCTCTCATGATGTTAAAAAGAGTGTTTGCAAAGTGTCTTATATTTCTTCTTCTGTCAGTTGAAAGCTGAATACCATCAGACGAACCAACTAATTTATATAACTCATTGGATGAATTAAGAATTTCATTATTTACTTTTTCTGATAACTTGTTGTTTGCTACTATTTCTTTTTTAAGCGCAACTATGTCTGAAGAGGACTTGTTAATATCTGCAGCGAATAACCATTCTTTTTTTTCATTACTCGCTAAAGAAACGTCAGCATTTATAAAATAAGCCCCTCTTTCAGCCTTGATATCAGATTCTTCTTCTATCTCACAACCCTCTCTAAATGAGTCAAGCTGACCCGATGAAAGCAATACCTTGAAACTATTTAGACCATGATGAAATACTATATTTGCCTTTAGAGCTTCACTAGGTTCTGCGCGATCAACGATAGTTGCACTTAAAGCAAAAATACCTATTTTTGATTCTGAATCTAGCTCATTTCTTTTATATGCATCTGCTAGATTGCTAGTATTTGCTTGTATTCCCTCATTAAGACCCCATGGCAGGATGTTTTGAAACCCATCAAGTATAGAAATTGAAACATCACCTTGATTTAAATTTTTTAAAGAAGATGTTTTTACAAAACCAAATGCATCACAAGTGGTCCATTGGTATGAAAATTTAAGACCCAGTGTATTATTAATTTCTTCAAAAATTACCTTATTTCCTCTTAGATTTTTATAAAGATTTCTTTTAGTTTCGTAGATAAGGTCTGTAGATTTTGTAAAAGGTTCCCATAGAAAAAATTTTCCATCCTTGTTAACGTGAAAGATAGATTTACTTCCTGTAACTTCATAAGATTCTGATATCTTGTCATCTGTATAATAAGGAAATAAAGAGTTATTACTGTTTTTTCTTCCAGCGCTTAAAGCTCCAGATGATGAAATAAATAACCAATGATCATAGGCACTAACAATACTCATGAAAAAAGGCCTCATTTTGTTTACATTTGATATCTTGTAAAAATTTTCGTTATTTATAACAACCTCTTTTCCAGATATTTCTAAATCTGAACAATTAATAAGATTATCACCTAGATATAGCTCTTTTCTGTTGCTCATGATTACACTATGCCTTATTTATAATTTTTTTATAGAAGTTTAAATTTCCATGAAGACAAGCATGCTCTTTTTCAACAATACCAATCTTTATCATTTCTAAAATTTGTAAATGAACTAATTTTTTATCGCCATAAAAATATTCAATAAACTTTTGCTTATCCATAATTTTAAATATTGATCTAATTAATCCACCGGCTATATATATGCCTTTTCCTGCAATAAACGTAAGAGCCATATCTGAAACAGTTTCAGCCAAAGATTTTATAAACCCATCGATAACAAAATTAGCCATTTCATCTTCAGAGCCATATCTCTGAACAATATCTTCTGAACTCAATCTAAGACCGGTTTTATATTCATAAATATCAGAGATTGCTTTGCCAGACAAAACATCTTCTAGCGTTCTGAAATGCTCGGTACTATCAATTGAATAATTTTTTAACAGAGCTTTCGTTAAGCCTGTGGTATTACCAATCTCTGTTGGTATTACATTGTTGTCACCTGTTAAAAGAGCAGCACCAAGACCAGTTCCGGGACCAATAAAGAAACTATTTTTATTAAATTCGGTGCCTTCTTTAATTATTGCAACATCAGAGCTTTCATAGGACGATAAACTATGACCTATAGATTCCCAGTCATTTAATAGATGGCATGTTCTAAACCCAAAAGTATTTTTGATATCTGTTTCATTAATAGAAAAGTCTCTATTAGTCATTGTTATTGATCCATTAATCTTTGGACCTGCAACAGATATTACCAAAGAATCAACACCTTTATCTTCAGTTAGGTTAGTTAAGATTTCATTAAAGCCTTTGATGCATGAAAGTTGAATTTTATTTGTTTCACGTAATAAGAAACTTTCATCAGAATATGCGTATCTTAAATTTGTACCACCGATATCTATTAGTAAGACTTTACTCATAATCTTCAGATAATAATTTACAAGTTTCTGCTTTCTTGTTATTTAAATATTTAATTGAGTGTATATCTAACACCCAATCACCACTTGTTGTTAATTTTGCCCTTGAAGTTATAGATGATATTTCAAAATTTTTATTATTTAAACAGCTTAGTGGCATAGTTATTTTTTGCCATGCTCCAGTTAGCTCTTTTTTTAAGATGTTAGATAAATTAAACGACTGATAACATTCTTTAGTTCCTGACATGTTTATCTGCTCTTGGTTTTTGGAGCATTCTATAACTAGTTCTAATGTTTTATCAGGCAAGTTTTGAGATCTTAAGATTAATTCAAGAGAGCCATCTTGCATGTATGATAAATCTTCATTAGATCCACTTGATATTTCCCATGTTTTAAAAGTGTTTAATTGACCGAAATCAATTCTTTTTGCATCATCTTGTTTTTTGTAATCAAATTTTGAAATAGATAATCCTGCCCTTTCATTTTTATAAATATCTGCGCTGATACCTTCATAGACTTGCTCATTTTTATCTGAGTCGTAATATGAAATTACTTCTTTATAAGACGGGTAAGCAGACCCCAGAAAAAGAGTGATTTCATCTTTTTGTGGAATGGTTTCAGTTTCATCAATTGAATTCATGTAGGTATCATCTGAGTAAGTCAGCCCAAAACCATAGGGAAACAGAGGGTCATAGTCTTTATCTCCATAGTTTAATTTTGTTTGATAAGAGTATTTAGGCCAAGAATAAGATAACTTTCCTTTAAAATCATAATTTATCTCATTGTTAGCATCTGTAAATATTACATCGGTGACACCCTCAATAGCTGTTCCAGGCAACCACAATTGAACAAATGAATCTGATAAATTAATTTCTTTGTTTACAATCAATGGTCTTCCAGAAATAAATAATGATACAGATGGAATATTTTCTTCATGAAGATCCTTCATATATTTTATAAACATGCTATCTTGATTTTCAAAAAATATATGTTTTCTATCACCATCCCCTTCAGCATATGGATCTTCACCATAAACAAAAATAACTAAATCAGGTTTTTTTTCATAATTTGATGTATCTGAAAATTCAACAGTTCCACCATTTTTCTCTGTCTTGTATTTGATTGCATCATAAATACTCTTTGAGTTTGGAAACTCGCTATTGTTATTTTCTCGCCCCTGCCAAGTTATAGTCCAGCCACCCATTTGCTTTGTGATTCTCTTTGCTGAGTCTCCAATAACTAAAATATGCTTCCCATTTTTTATGGGCAAGGTGTTGTTATTATTTTTAAGAAGAACGATTGACTCTCTTACTGCTTGTCTTGCGATTTCTCTATGGCTAGCATCACCAATATAGTTATATGGATACATGTGTGGCTTTCTTCCATCAAACATACCCAAAAGATACTTAACTGATAATATATTCTTTACAGCCTCATCAAGCCTCTGCATTGATATATCCCCATTTTTTACTTGCATTAATGTATTTTTATATAAAGGCTTCCATTCATCTGGTGCCATAAAAATATCAACTCCTGCGTTAAATGATTGAGGGCAATTTTCTTTTGAGCATTCAGGTACTTGCCCATGCCCATTCCAGTCACCAATAACCAAACCATCAAAACCCATTTGATCTCTTAATATATCCTTTAAGAGGTATTTACTGCCATGAGCTTTCTCTCCATTCCATGAATTGAAGCTGGCCATAACAGTTTGTATGCATGAGCTAATAGCTGCAAAGTAAGGCTCTCCATGAATATCTCTTAAGTCTTGCTCACTGAGTATAGTATTGCCTTGATCAATGCCATTTTCAGTCCCACCATCACCAAGAAAATGTTTTGCAGTAGCAAGAACATGATTACTATCTAAGAATTCCTCTCCCTCACCTTGAAGCCCAAGAATCATTGCCTCTCCAAGCAAGGAAACTAATTCTGGATTTTCAGAATATCCCTCATACGTTCTTCCCCACAAATCATTTTGTGGAACCGCTATAGTTGGTGCAAATGTCCAAGGTATTCCTGTTGAAAGTACCTCTCTAGCAACAGCTTGACCAATTTTTTTTATAAGATCTGCATTCATTGTTGAACCAAGTCCAATATTATGAGGAAAAATTGTTGCGCCAATTACATTATTGTGACCATGAACAGCATCTGTTCCCCAAAGAATTGGGATGACGATACCATCAACGATTGGTGATGAGTTATAAAAATCTCTACTTAGCTCTTTCCAATCTTCAACAGAACTATTCTTATTTTTATTAGGAAATTTCCCTCCACCATTTAAAAAAGTTCCTAATTGATATTTTTTTGCATCTTGTGGCGTAACTTCATCAATGTCAGGCATTATTACTTGCCCAACCTTCTGTTCTAAAGTCATTTTTTGTACAAGATTATTTATAAATTTTTCATCAACTGAAACCGAGCAAAGTTTTTCATTTGACCAATTAACTTTCTTAGTTTCGATGATATTAGGAGACTCTTGTACGTTACAAGATGAAATAAGTAGGGTAAGTAGAGTTATATGTATGATTTTTTTCATAGCTTTTTATGCAAATGTTATGTAAATAAATGCCAAGATGCTTACAACAATAACTGTATTTATATTAAAAGATTTTGAAGTTCTAAAATCTATTCCTTTTAAATCAATAGCTTTTGCTTGCAATTGATATCCTTGAATTAAAGCTGTCATGTAACAGGCAAAACCAGAAATAAAAAAAACAATACCCATTCTATGTATGTATGGTAAGTCTGGAAAAATAAAGCTGATTACAATAGACAAAACGAGTGAAGATACTGCAGCTACTAGCGTTGATAAAGTTGTAGCCTTATTCCAAAACAAAGCAACTAAGAATATTACTAATATTCCTGGAGTAAATAACCCTGTAAAGTTTTGTATGTATTGAAAAATTGAATCAAAACTGCCAAGGAGTGGCTTTGCAACAATTACCGCTGTTAATAACGACAAAATAACTGTATTTCTACCTACGCTAATTAACTTGGAATCCGAGACATGATTATCCGAAAACTTTTTGTAAATATCCATCGTAAAGATAGTACTTATACTATTTGTCATAGAAGCTAAAGATGAAACAATAGCAGCAATTAGAGCTGCAAAAGTTAAGCCTAATAATCCATTCGGAAGCAAAGACATCATAGTTGGATAAGCTTGATCTGACTTTTCTAAAACGGGAAAAAGTATTGCTGCACATATACCTGGCAGAACAATAACTAATGGCATTATTAGTTTGAGATAGGCAGCAAACATTACACCTTTTTGAGCCTCTTTGATTGATTTTGCACCAAGCGCTCTCTGGGTAATATATTGATTAAAACCCCAATATGCAAAATGACCAATCCAAACTCCGGCACCAAGCAGTATCCAAATTCCAGGCAAGTTTTCATATGATGGATTGTCAGGTGATAAAATCATATCAAATTTTTCTGGCAATTCTTGATAAACAATAGTTAAACCACTTAAAACCCCTGAATCATCAGAAATTATATTTAGTGCTATGTAAGAAACCGCTAATCCACCAAATATTAAAAGAACAACTTGAACAATATCCGTCATTGCTACTGCTTTTAAGCCTCCCAGCAATGAATAAGCTATAGACAGCAAGGCTAATAAAATAAGACCGTTTTCTAACGACAAGCCTGTTAAGGTGTTGATTGCAATAGAGCCCAACCAAAGCACAGTTGTTAAATTAATAAAAATATAAACGGTTAGCCAAAAGAAAGATAAAACTAAGCTCACTCTTTTATCAAATCTTTCCTCTAAAAATTGAGGCATTGTGTAAATCTTTTTTTCTAAAAATAAGGGCAGAAAGAACTTTGCCATTACAATCAGTGCTATAGCTGCTGTTAGCTCCCATACAGCAATTGCCATTCCAACTACAAACCCTTGTCCTGACATACCTATAATTTGTTCAGCTGAAATATTTGCTGCAATTAAAGATGCACCAATTGCCCACCAAGGAAGAGATCGCCCAGCTAAAAAATAATCTTCTGCAGTTCTTTCTTTACCTGAAGTATTTCTTGAAACGTATGTTGCAAGAGAGATAATACCGACACAATAAAGACCTACAATAATCCAATCTAATGCGTTAAACATTACCCCACCCCCTTAGGTTAAATATTACTTATTAACTCTTTTGATTCTTTCAGCTTAATTGTAATTTCAGCCCATGATTTCGATTTAATTAAATCAGGTGATATTAAAGCTGATGCACCAACTGCTTCTACATTATCTAAAGATAAATAACTTAAAGCATTTTCATTTGTAATTCCACCTGTTGGAATAAATTTTATATCTGAAAATACTGAATTATATAATTTAAGTCTATCTATGCCTCCAGACAGTTCCGCTGGAAAAAATTTTAGAGTGGTTAAACCTGCGTTGCTTGCCATCATAATTTCTGAGGGTGTTTGCACCCCAGGAATGATAGTTATATTTTTTTGAAGTGAATACTGTACAAGATTTTGAGAAAAGCCTGGAGTTATTACAAACGATGCGCCTGCTTTAATAGATGAATCTATATGTGATTCTGATCTTATTGTGCCAACGCCTAAATGAACTTCAGGAAATTTTTTAAACTCGTCAAGAACATCTAATGTTCTTTCATCTCTTAATGTAATCTCAATTAAAGGTATCGCAGCCTCTATCAAAGCATCACATAATGGTTCAACATCATCTCTAGAAATTAAGGTTGCCAGTGGAATTAGTTTGGTTTTGTTAATAATATTTAAAATACTCATGAAAATATTGACGCCCCAGTTTCGACAGAACCAACTTTTTCTCTAAATGAATTAAAAAGCTCTCTTCCAATTCCTTCATGAGTATGATTAATTTCAGCATGAGTTCTATTTTTAAGAACATCGTTGTCTACCATTAACTTAAAAGTTCCTTCTTTTATATTTAATTCAACCATGTCCCCATTGTTGATGAGTCCAATTGGGCCTAAATTTTTTGCTTCTGGAGTAATGTGAATAACTGCTGGAATGCTCCCAGATGCACCAGACATTCTTCCATCAGTAACGATAGCAATCTCAAAACCTTTTGATTGCAGAACATTTAACGGAGATGTAAGTTTATGAAGTTCAGGCATACCATTAGCTGAAGGACCTTGACCTCTTACCACTATAATTAAGTTTTTATTTAATTCATTTGCATTAAATGCTTTTAGAACATCATCTTGATTATTGAAAACAGCAGCGGGTGCTTTTATGATTGCGTCCGGATTTTTAAGAGCAGATGTTTTTATAACTCCTTTACCAATATTTCCATTAATAATTTTTAATCCACCTGTTTTTCTAAATGGATTACTCATATCCCTAATAATGCTCTGGTCAAGAATTACTGATTTATCTTTCCAAACCAATGTTTCAACTTCGATTTCTAATTTATTTCTATAAATATTTAGGCCTTTTCCTAGAAGAGTTTCAACATCTTCAAACAAGTAACCGCCATCAAGGAGTGAGCCAATGAATGCAGCCACACCTCCAGAATTGTGAAATTCGTTAACATCAGCTTTACCATTTGGGTAAATATTGGTAATTATTGGGGTTATAGATGCTACCTCATCAATATCTTCTATAGTTATTTTAAATCCACCAGCTTCTGCCATTGCAATCAAATGTATTGCAAGATTTGTTGAACCACCGCTTGCAATTAATGCAACGATAGCATTAACCCAGCTCTTAGCATCAAGCATTTCACCCATTTTTTTGTTTTTGTCTTTTAGTTTTAAAACACAATCAACAGTTTTATCTATTAGCAGTTTTCTTTCTTGCGAATTTGGTTGATAAAAAGAAGAGCTAGGCAGTTGAAGACCCATGACTTCCATAATTAATTGATTGGTGTTTGCAGTACCATAAAAAGTACAGGTTCCTGAAGTATGATATGCCGATTGTTCTGAAGAAATTAAAGCAGATCTATCAATCTCTCCAGCAGCATATTTCTTTCTATTGGTTGATTTTTCTTCGTTTGAAATTCCAGTAGGCATTGGTCCTGCAGGAAGCATTGCAATTGGCAGATGGCCAAATGAAAGCGCTCCAATTACCAATCCAGGAACAATTTTGTCACACACACCAAGACAAATTCCTGCATCGAAAACATTATGTGAAAAAGCTACCGCAGTTGATAAGGCTATAACATCTCTGCTAAACAAAGAAAGTTCCATTCCAGGCTCGCCTTGAGTGATTCCATCACACATTGCAGGAACACCTCCAGCAACTCTCGCTATAGCATCTCTTTTTTCTGATGATTTTTTAATAATATCTGGATAATCCTTTAATGGAGCATGAGCCGATAACATATCGTTATATGCTGATACTATACCTATAACATTTCCTCCATTTGCACCATGGTTTTGTTGGGCCTTATCACATGAGGCGAAAGCATGAGCAATATTGCTACAGCCCATATTTTTTCTTGCAGACTTTGTTTTTTCAGAAGAAAATTTAACTTTTTGTAAATAGCTGGATCTAGAACTTTTACTTCTTTTATCAATACGATCCTTTATAGCTATTAGTTGCTTACTTATATTCATTTTTTTGTTGAACCATTTTTCCAAGATCTAAAATCTCGTTGTAATAGTAGATCTGAATTAGATGGGCCCCATCCACCGGATATATAGTCATCCATTGGGACATCTTCGGATTTCCATAAATTAATAATGTTATCTATCCACTTCCAAGACGCTTCAATCTCATCACGTCTTACAAACAAAGATGGATTTCCTTTAATAACATCCAAAAGCAACCTTTCATAACAATCTTGATGTCCAAGCTCATGATATTCATCTAAATTTAAGTCTAATGGAAGCTCCTCTAAGCTATATCCAGAGACACCTGGTTGTTTTGTATTCAGTTTTAAATCAATACCTTCGTCGGGATGAATTCTTAAAACAAGTTGGTTTGGTTTTAATGAAGAATTATTTGAAAAAATATTATGCGGTACAGATTTATATCTAACAACAATTTCAGATGATTTTGAATGCATTCTTTTTCCAGTTCTTAAATAAAAAGGAACGCCCGACCATCTCCAGTTATTAATTTCTAACTTGAGAGCAACAAATGTTTCTGTGTTATTTTGTAAATCAACTCCATCTTCATCTTGATAAGCACATGCTGGCTTACCTTTTGAAATTCCATCTAAATACTGAGCCCTTACTGAATTTAGTGCAATTGTTTCTTTAGTAAAAGGAGCTAAGGATTTTAATACTTTTAATTTTTCATCCCTTACAGATTCACTTTGAATTGATACTGGAGGCTCCATTGCAATTAAACACAATATCTGAAGCAGATGATTTTGAACCATATCTCTTAAGGCTCCAGTTGTATCATAGTATTCTCCGCGGTCTTCAACACCTAAATCTTCTGCAACAGTAATTTGAATATGATCTATTGCTGAGCTTGACCAACTTTTCTCAAATATAGTGTTTGCAAATCTTAAGGCTAAAAGATTTTGTACCGCCTCTTTACCCAAGTAATGATCGATTCTGTAAATTTGGCTTTCATCAAATCCAACAGAAAGAGAGTTGTTAATTTCTTGAGCTGATTCAAGATCTGAACCAATTGGCTTTTCAACAACAATACGGCAGTTATCTTGAATTAAATTATTATCTTTTAAACATATTGCGATTTGTTTGTATAAATTTGGAGGTGTAGCTAAGTAGAAGACCACTGCTTTATCAATTGGAATATTTTTAATTTTCTTCCAATCATTATTCGAATTGATATCAACTTTGATAAAACTTAGTCTTTCTGAAAATCTTTTCCAAGCTTCATTATAATTTTCAAAATCTGGAAAATATTTCTCTAAAGAGTCTTTTACCATTGAAATATAATCATCTTTTGATAAATCTCTTGATCCAAAAGCTATTATTTGACTCGCATTATCAATATTTCCAAAAGTTTCTTGCCTAAACATAGCCGGTATTAATTTTCTTTTAGAAAGATCGCCAGTTCCACCAAAAAGATATAAATTAAACGCATTAAGACTCATCAAATGATTCCTTTAAAAATTGAATTTGATTTAGCTGTTTTGATAATTCTGTAACAAATTTTGCTGCATATGCTCCATTAATCACTCTATGATCATAAGATAGTGATAGTGGAAGAAGTTTTTTGTTAAGAACTTGTTTGCTATCTAAATACAGATTATCAAAAGGTTTGGATAGGCCTAAAATAGCTACCTCAGGCGGGTTTATAATTGGTGTGAAATATTTACCGCCAATTCCACTTAATGAAGATATCGTAAAAGTCGCCCCCTTGAGCTGATCAACTTTTAATTTTCTTTCTTTGGCTAGATTGGCTAAATTCATTACATTGTCTGAAATTTCTAATATAGTTTTTTTATCAACATCTTTTATGTTGGGTACAATTAATCCCTCTGGAGTATCCACCGCAATGCCAATATTAAAATAATCTTTTAGAACGACTGTATCTAAATCTTTATTTAAAGACGTGTTCATTAGTGGATATAATTTTAATGTTTCAACAGTTGCTTTGATAATAAATGCTAATGGAGAAACCTTTGTTTTGTGTTGTGTATTTAAGTCTGCACGCAATTTTAGTAGGTCAGTTATATCAGCATCATCATGTTGAGTAACGTGAGGAATATTTATCCAAGAAGTATGAAGATTTTTTGAAGCTGTTTTTTGAAATTTTGATAGCTTTTCAAAGTGAACATCGCCCCATTTTGAATAATCAATATCTGGTTGGGAGTGTTTAAACCCTGAGTGGGATGAGCTATTTTTTAGTCTTTGTGAGACAAATGCGTGAAGATCTTCCTTCAAGATTCTGCCCTTTGGACCCGAGCCCTTAACCTCTTTTAAATTTATACCAAACTCTCTTGCTAGCTTCCTAGTTGCTGGACCTGAATGAACTGATGAGTTTTGATAGTTTGTTGCTTGAGTGTTTTGATTTGTTGATTTTGGTATTTCTTTATTTTTATCTATAGTGCTATTAGTTTTAAGGCTAGACTGAGGCTTTTCAGAATCTTTGGACGCCTTTTTTATAGTCTCAATTTCAACAAATGGCATTCCTTTCTTAACCATGTCACCAACATTAATAAGAATACTTTTTACCACTCCATCTACTGAAGCTGGAATTTCCATGGCTGCTTTATCAGTTTCTAGAATCATTATGGAGTCCTCAGACTCAACTTTTTGACCTACCTCAACACAAACCTCTATTACCTCGACTTCTTCAACATCACCAAGATCAGGAATATTGATTTGTTTAATATCTGACATTACACTTCCCAGGGATTTGGTTTAAGCGGATCTACCTCAATATCATCATAAATAGTTTTAAGCTCTGTTTTATTCAATGTACCACTCTTGTAAAGAGTATATGCAGCTGCTCTAACAATACTATTAGCATCGATTTCAAAGAACTCTCTTAAGTTTTCCCTTGAATCACTTCTACCAAACCCATCAGTACCTAGAACTGTGTAATCAGATTTTACATGAGGTCTAATTTGTTCTGCATAAGATCTCATATAATCAGTTGATGCTACTACAGGTATTGAGCTATCCTCAAAACATTTTTCAACATATGTTTTTTGTTCTTTTTTTGTTGGATTTAACTGATTGATTCTTTCAATTTCCATACCATCTTTTCGAAGCAAATTAAAACTTGTAACGCTCCATACTTCAGACTCAATACCATAACCAGTTAGCAAATCTTTAGCTTTAATAGATTCATTTAGTATTGACCCTGAACCGAGCAGTCTTATAGCCGGTTTTTTTGAATCAAGTAATTTATACATGCCTTTAACAATCCCTTCTTCAGCACCCTTTGGCATTGGAGGATGTATGTAATTTTCATTCATAGTAGTGATGTAGTAAAAGTAGTTTTTTTGCTCTACAAACATTTTTTGAATACCTTCTTTAATAATTACTGCTATTTCATATGAAAAAGTAGGATCGTACGATAAACAATTAGGGATAGTCGAAGAGAGAATATGACTATGTCCATCTTGGTGCTGTAATCCTTCCCCATTTAGAGTTGTTCTACCAGAAGTTGCGCCAATTAAAAACCCTTTAGCTTGTGCGTCTCCAGCCGCCCATGCTAAATCATGAATTCTTTGGAAGCCAAACATTGAATAGAATAAGTAAAATGGAATCATTGGGAAGTCATAATTTGTATATGCGGTTGCAAGAGCAGTCCAAGCAGAAAAAGCGCCAGCTTCAGTGATACCTTCCTCAAGCATAACACCCTCTTTTGATTCCTTGTACCACATGACTTTATCTGCATCTTCTGGCTCATAATTTTGACCAGCGGATGAATATATACCTACTTGTCTGAATAAAGCTTCCATTCCAAAAGTTCTTGCCTCATCAGGGACAATTGGAACAATTCTTTTACCCATTTCTTTATCTTTTAATAAATCGGTTATGACTCTGACGGCAGCCATCGTAGTTGACATACTTCTTCCTTCTGAGCCTTGATAAAGCTTTGAAAAAGATTTTTCATCTGGCATGTTTAAAACTTTAGATTCTGTCCTTCTTCTAGGTATGGGGCCACCAAGGTTTGCTCTAGTTTTTTTAAGATACTGTATCTCAGGCGAGTCCTCTGGCGGTCTTACGTATGGTATTTTTTCAATATCTTCATCAGTAACTGGGATATTAAATTTATCTCTAAATGCTTTAATATTTTCTAATGATAATTTTTTTACTTGATGAGTTGTATTGTCTGCTTCTCTTGAGCCAACACCATAACCCTTTGTAGTTAAAGCCAAAATAACTGTAGGTGCTCCTGATGAATTTACAGCTTTGTGGTATGCTGCATACACTTTATAAGGATCGTGACCGCCTCTATTTAATTTATAAATATCTTCATCGGTTAAATCTTCTACCATTTTTAAAACATCTGGATGTTTTGCAAAAAAGTTCTCTCTAGTATAAGCGCCACCCTTTGCTTTAAAGTTCTGCATTTCCCCATCAAGAACCGCATCCATAATATCTTGAAGCTTGCCTTCCTTATCTTTGGCCATAATTGGGTCCCATTTTCTGCCCCAAACAACTTTGATAACATTCCAGCCAGCACCTCTAAATGATCCCTCTAATTCTTGAATAATCTTTCCATTACCCCTAACAGGACCATCTAATCTTTGAAGATTGCAATTAATAACAAAAATTAAATTTTCTAAACTTTCTCTTCCGGCAAGAGCTATTGCTCCTTTTGATTCCGGTTCATCCATCTCACCATCACCACAAAAAACCCATACCTTTCTGTCGTTTCTTGGAACTAGCCCTCTTGCAGACATATATCTCATGATATGCGCTTGATAGATACCCAAGATTGGGCCCAACCCCATAGATACTGTAGGGAATTGCCAATAATTAGGCATTAGCCATGGATGCGGGTATGAGGAAAGCCCTGGTTTTTTTACCTCTCTTCTGAAGTTATCTAAATCTTCTTCATGTAAATATCCTTCTAGAAAGGATCTTGCGTATATGCCTGGAGAAGAATGACCTTGATAATATATTAAATCTTCAAGCTGACCCTCTGATCCCCTAAAAAAATAATTAAACCCAACATCATATAATGTAGCGGCTGAGGAGAATGTTGAGATATGACCCCCCAGATCATCATCATTTTTATTAGCTCTAAGTACTAAAGCTAAAGCATTCCATCTTATAAGCGACCTAATTCTTCTTTCCATGAATAAATCACCAGGCATTTGAGCCTCTTCTTTTACTGGAATTGAGTTTCTAAATGGTGTTGTTAAGTTATAAGCAGGAATTGCGCCTTCTTCGTTTAATCTTTTGGCCAATTTTGTCATCAAAAAAGAAGCTCTTTCTATGCCTTCCTCCTCAATTACACTATTGATTGCTTCTAACCACTCACTAGTTTCTATTGGATCTTTATCTTCTGGATTCATATATATACTAAATAAAATGTAATCTAATTTTACGATAGATTATGTTAAAAATATACAATATCAAGCCTTATTCTTGAATATTGTAAATAAATTACAAAACTATATAATTGATAAAATGATTTTAGAAACGTTAGTAAACGGTGAAGTAAAGCTGAGTAAATCTGAGAAATGGATTGCACTCTCTGTTCTAAATAACCCAACCAAAGTAATTAATCAATCGATTACATCCCTTGCTGAAGAGGCTGGCGTTAGTTTACCTACAGTTAACAGATTTTGTAAAAAATTAGGATTTGAAGGATATCCTGCATTTAAAATACAAATTGCCCAAGAAATTACTAACACCAATGAACTTCTAGATAGATTTAATGTTGCTAAAGATACTCCTGAGGTTGTTAAAAGAGTGATGACAGATATCCAAGCTACAATTGTAAATGTTGGTCAAAACCTTAATGCTGAATCAATTGACAAAGCTACAGACCTTTTAGCAAATGCAAAGAGTATTACATTTTTTGGGTTAGGTGGTTCTGGTCCAGTGGCATTAGATGCTCAACACAAATTCTTTAGATTTGGTGTCCCTGTGGTTGCTCATACAGATTATATCAATCAAAGAATGATAGTATCTATGATGAAAGAAGGCGATTTATTGGTATCAATTTCATTCACTGGAAGAACAACTGAAATCGTAGAAACTGCTAGGATTGCAAAAAAAAATGGGGTTAAAACAATCGCATTAACATCTGAAGACTCCCCTCTTGCAAAACTTTCCGATGTAGTTCTTCACATTCATACTCATCTTGAAAACAATCTGCATATCCCAATGACTTCAAGATTAGCTCATTTAGCTATTATTGATATTCTATCTGCTACTGTTCAAGCAAGATTTGGAAAGGTTTTTGACAGCAGAAAGGATGAGGTTATTAAAAATATTGAAAAAACAAGGGTCTAATAATCTTTTACTATTTCAATATTTAATTTGTCTTGATTAAGAAGATAATACAATGGCAGTGATTTATTATTTCTAGCCTGGTTTAAAACTTCCATTTTTTTTTGATTTGATACAAGCAAGAATATAATTTCAGATTGTAAAATCATTGATAGATTCATGCTCACTCTTTTGTGACATGGGTTTCCCATTGGTTCAGTAAAAAAAATTTCAGGTTTTCTAGATACATCAAATAACTGAAAATTTGTTTCTAGTAGCTTTGGAAACAAAGACGCGAAATGACCATCCTCCCCCATTCCTAAAAGCATTATATTAAATGGCTTATTTAAATTTGTTAACTCATCGGATTGATTACAAATTGATATAAAGTTAGCATCTTTAGCTTTATTTGCAATAAGCACATCATTAACTAGTTTCTCATTTGAATCATTGTGATTCTTGTCTACAACCCTGTCGTCAACTAGTGAGATATTAATCTTAGACCAGTCAGTTTCCATTGCTGATAAATCTTTAAAAATTTGAACTGGGCTTGATCCTCCACTTACTATAAAACTAACATCATCTTTTTTTTTTAGATCTTGGTCTAATTTTTCAAAAATAATTTGTGATATTTTGTTCATAATTTTTATATTAAGTTAAAAGAATTTGTTATACCGTCAATTACAAATTCTATTGCTAAAGCTCCTAATAAAAGTCCAAATATTTTTTGAACAACAGTAATGACTGTTGGGCCTAGCTTTGAAGAAAGTTTGGCGGAAAGCCACATAGCAATAGTTGCACACAAAACAGTTATTAAAATTGGTAGGTATGAGATAAAGCCTTCTGCAAGGCTAAGGTATGATTCCTTTGAAATTAACAAGCTGGTTGCCATTGCCCCCGGGCCAGCGATCAGGGGTATGGATAAAGGAAATATTGCTATTGATTTAATTGTTTCATCATCAATTGCTGTTTCTGCAGTATTCTGTCTTCTAGTTTGTCTTTGCTCGAAAACCATCTGAAATGCAATAACTATTAAAAATAAACCACCAATGATTTTAAAAGAATTCATGCTTATATTCATAGAATCTAGAATTAGATTCCCAAATAGCCAAAAAATAGAAAGAACTATTAAAGAAACAATAGATGCGCGAATGTATATGGACTTAACCTGACTTTGACTAAGTCCAGTAGTTAATCCAGCAAAGATTGGCACAAGAGATATAGGATCAATTGCTACAAACATCAGAATGGTGCTTTCAATAAAACTATCAAACATTGCTATAAATTAATTATCTGTATAGCTTCTGAGTGCTCTTCTGAAAAAATACTCGAAACCATAATAAATTTTAAATTTTCTTTATCTTCTCCGTAATATTTCTTAAGAATCTTGGAAACATTTACAAGAGTTTTTTCATGGTTGGATAAGTTTGATAAATAAAATGGGATAGTTGATCCCACTAAAGAAAGTTGATTTAAAGTTTTCTTATTACCAGTAAAAGTAAAAATTGGTATTCCGTGCGGCTTTGAATTAGAGATATAGTTTGCTGTTTTACCAGTTCTTGTTATTGCGATAATTCCGTCAGCACCAATTGATTCGGCTAGATTTTTTGCAGCTACTCCAATAAATTGCCAATCAGAACTTGGTAAAAAGTTACCCTCATAACCCAAGGTCCTAAATTTTTCAGTTTTTTCTGCAATAGATTTAAGAAAACTAACACATTCAAATGGATATTTTCCAACACTTGTCTCACCAGAAAGCATTATTGCATCTGCACCCTCATAAATAGCATTTGCGATATCCGTAACTTCGGCTCTTGTTGGGGTTGGATTTTTAATCATTGATTCTAGTAAGTGGGTTGCAACAATTGACCTTCTGCCCCATTTAGCACATGCATACATTATTCTTCTTTGAATATTTGGCAAATCAACCAAGCTTGTTTCAATACCTAGGTCCCCTCTAGCCACCATAACACCCCACGATGCTTTGCTTATGTCATGAATATTGTCCAAGCCTTCTTGGTTTTCAATCTTAGCTATAATTTTTGCTTTTGATTTCTTTTTATTAAGAATATCTTGCAGCTTTTCTAAATCTTCTGCATTCCTAACAAAAGACAAAGCAATAAAATCAACTTTATTTTTAATTCCAAAAGAAATATCGTCTAGATCTTTTGATGTTAACGAAGGTAAATTAACTCTCACACCCGGCAAATTTACATGTCTTTTAGATCCTAACTTTCCACCATCTAAGACTCTACAAAGTAGTGTTTCCTTATCCTTAGATAGCACCATAAAGTTGATAAGTCCATTGTCAACTGAAATCCTAGAACCTTTGCTCACACTATGTATTAGATCTTTGTAATTAATTTTAATAGATGACGTTTCAACATCTATCTCGTCACGAACTGTGAGTGTTACTTCTTCACCAGTATTTAACTCTAATGGTAATTCTGTATCACCAGTCCTTATTTCAGGTCCCTGAGTATCCAAAAGAATGCCAATTTTTCCAGTATTTGATTTTGACTCTTCATTTATTTTATTTATTCGATCAATAATTAGTTGGGCCGATTTGTGTGTTGCATGCGACATATTAATCCTAGCTACATTCATGCCATTCTTATGCAGTTTTCTTAATGCAATAAGGCTTTCAGTTGCAGGACCGATAGTACAAATGATTTTTGTTCTAGTGAAACTCATAACTTGTCTCTAAAAAATAGAGAGTATATACCTTTAAAAAAAATATTATGCTGTTTCTTTCAGTGAAATAGAAGAAATTTCTTTAATGTATAAAGACAATTCAACCATTCTCTTTGAAAAACCCCATTCATTGTCATACCAAGCAAGGATTTTAGTTTGATTACCTATTTGGTATAAGTGATTGGTATCAAATATTGATGATGAAGAGTTATGATTAAAATCAGTACTAACTAGAGGCAAGTCGCAAACAGAGAGAACTCCTTTATATTTTCCATCAGCTGCTTTTTGAATAGTTTTTATTAGCTCATCAGGATTGAATAGCTTTTCAGTTTCAAAAGTAAAATCTAACATAGAAACATTTAAGGTGGGTACTCTTGTTGCCATACCATTAAGTTTTCCATCAAGTTCAGGTATTACCAAACCAATAGCTTTTGCTGCGCCGGTTTTGGATGGAATGATTGACGCTGAAGCTGCTCTTGCTCTATATAAATCAGAATGTGCAACATCCAATAAGCTCTGATCATTTGTGCTTGCATGAACAGTATTAATTAAACCACTCTTAATGACATAATTTTGATGAATAATCTGAGCAATTGGTGCTAAGCAATTAGTTGTACAAGATGCATTGGATATTATGATATCTTCGACTGATAGCTCATGATGATTTACGCCATAAACAATAGTTTTGTCTGGATTTTGCGCAGGAGCAGAAATTAGAACTTTTTTAGCTCCAGCTTTAACATGACCTAAAGCAGCTTCTTTTGATGTAAACAGACCAGTACATTCAAATACCATATCAATATTAAGCTCAGCCCATGGGAGGCTTTCTGGATTCCTTTCAGAAAAATACTTGATTGAGGATTCATCAATTTTAATATCATTATTATGAACTACTACATCATTTGTGATTGATCCGTGGATAGAATCATATTTGAGTAAATGAGCATTTGATTCTATTTTTCCTAGATCATTTATTGCAACAAGCTCTATATCACCACCCTGATTTGCAAGATAGCCTGCTTCAATTAAATGCCTTGTGATGTTTTTGCCAATTCTCCCGAATCCATTGATAGCTATTCTCATATTTGTTATTTATCTATTAAATGTAAATTATTTACAATATATGTCAATTATAATGATTTATTGTATAATATTTTCATTACTTATAAAAGAGCGGGTCGATCAGTTTAATGCTGCCAATTTACTGTAAAAAATACGATTTATGAACGTTTTAATTTCTTCAGGAATAAATCTTATGCTTACTGGCATGATTACAGTATTTATTTTTCTTGCTGTATTAATAATACTAATAAATATCTCAGCCTTCCTTCTAAAAGATGATAAAAAAGTTGAAAAAAATAACGCAACAATACCTTTAAATAATAATTCCGGAAAAGTAACTGAAGATCATTTAAAAATCATAAATTATATTAGTAAGAGAATTTTCAATGGATAGAAAAAAAATAGGTGTAACAGAGGTGGTCCTTAGAGATGGGCATCAATCCTTGCTAGCTACTAGACTTAGATATGAGGACATGGAATCAATTCTAGCCCATATGGATTCAATAGGATTTTGGTCTGTTGAGTCATGGGGTGGAGCGATTTTTGATTCATGCATTAGATATCTTGGAGAAGATCCATGGGAGAGAATAAAAAAAATAAAATCAAAAATGCCCAATACCCCCCAGCAAATGCTGTTAAGAGGTCAAAACCTTCTAGGCTATAAACATTACTCTGATGAAATAGTGTTTAAATTTATTGAAAAATCTAAAGAAAATGGAGTTGATGTTTTCAGAATTTTTGATGCATTGAATGACACCAGAAATATGGAAACTGCTATAAAAGCAACCATAGGTATAGACGGTCATGCTCAAGGAACTTTGTCTTACACCACCAGTCCAGTTCATAATATGCAGACATGGCTTGATTTAGCCTTAAAGCTTCAAGATCTTGGTTGTCATACCCTTGCGATAAAAGATATGGCTGGTTTGCTAGATCCGTATGTTGGATTTGAGCTTGTAACAAGACTAAAAGAAAATATAGAGATTCCTATTCATCTTCATAGTCATGCAACAACTGGGATGTCGACAACGACGGCGATTAAGTGTATTGAAGCAGGTCTAGACAACGTAGATACTTCGATTTCATCTATGAGTATGACCTACGGTCATTCAGCAACTGAGACAGTAATAGGCATATTGGATAATACAAAGTATGAGACAGGAATAAAGCTTGATAACTTAGCGCCAATTGCAAAACACTTTAGGGAAGTCAGAAAAAAATATGTCGATTTTGAGGGCTCATTAAAGGGTGTTGATGCAAGAATAATTACCTCTCAGGTACCTGGAGGTATGCTTACTAATCTTGAAAGTCAACTCAAAGAACAAAACGCAATCGACAAATTTGATGATGTGATAGATGAAATACCTAATGTAAGATCTGATTTAGGATACATACCTCTCGTTACTCCAACATCGCAAATCGTAGGAACTCAGGCTGTGATCAATGTTTTGAATAATGAAAGGTACAAAGTTATCACAAAAGAAACTGAAGCAATCTTAAAAGGTGAGTATGGAAAAACTCCTGCCAATGTTGATCAGAAATTACAAGAGAAAATTTTAGGTGAGAGCAAGCCAATAACATGCAGACCAGCGGACCTTATTGATAAAAATGAATACGAGCAAACAAAGAAAAAATTCTTGGATTTAATACAAGATAAAAATATTGATAATACTGAAGAGAATATCCTAATCTATACCCTATTCCCTGAAATAGGATTAAAGTTCCTAGAAAATAAAGATGACAAGAATGCTTTTGAAAAATCTCCAATTCAATTAAATGAAGAAAAAAATGGTTACTATAAAGTGGTTATTGATGATGCGAATTACATTGTTAAGTATTCACAAACTGAAAAACCAGAAATTATAAGTGGGAGTACTGAGAAAAATATTCAGTCAAATAAAAGTATTTCTTTTTCTGATGAGACTGGATTGATTGTAAGTGCTCCATTGGCAGGAAACATATTTAAAATTGAAAAGAATATTGGTGATGACATTCAAGAAGATGAAACTATTATTGTTTTAGAAGCAATGAAAATGGAAACAACAATAAAAACACCCAAAAGTGGAAAAATTAAAAATATATTTATTAAAAACGGTGACAAGGTTCAATCTGGAGATCCTTTGTTTGAGGTAGTTTAATGAATCTAATTGAATTTTTTTCTAATTTAGGAATTTTCAGTCTTACTTTAGGACAGTCAGTAATGATATTGGTTGGATTGCTATTAATATATTTAGCAATAAATAAAAGATTTGAACCATTACTATTATTGCCGATCGGCTTTGGTGCACTTCTTACCAATATTCCTGAAATTGGTTTATCTATGAGCCCCATAGAGAAGTTGCTTTATACAAATAATGCTTTAGAAATTAATACAATAATTCAACAACTATCTATATCCACATCAAGCCTACCTGAGTTTATAAAAAATGCTTCATACGGTGAGCTAAATGCACTTAACGTTGAAGCTCAAAATTTAGGATACAGACCTGGAATTTTATATATATTTTATAATACAGCTATAGGCTCAGGCATAGCTCCATTATTAATTTTTATGGGTGTTGGAGCTATGACAGATTTTGGCCCGTTGTTAGCTAATCCAAAAACTTTAATTTTAGGTGCTGCAGCACAGTTTGGTATTTTTGCAACTGTAATGGGAGCACTGTTATTAGATTACTATGGATTAATAGAGTTTTCTTTGAAACAAGCAGCAGCTACCGGAATTATTGGTGGAGCTGATGGGCCGACCGCGATATATGTTTCATCAATATTAGCACCAGAATTATTAGGTCCAATTGCTGTTGCTGCATACTCTTATATGGCTTTAGTTCCATTAATCCAGCCACCTATTATGAAAGCATTAACTTCAGAGAATGAGAGAACTATCTCTATGGTCCAGTTAAGAACAGTTTCACAAAAAGAAAAAATTGTGTTCCCGATTATGCTTTTTTTACTTGTTGGCTTGTTGCTACCCAGTGCTGCGCCTCTATTAGGAATGTTATGTCTTGGTAATCTAATGAAAGAATCACTTGTGGTAGATAGATTAAGCGATGTTGCTCAAAACTCACTAATTAATATAGTTACTATATTTCTTGGTTTATCAGTAGGATCAAAATTAGCTGCAGATAAATTTCTATCTCCAGAAACCTTAGGCATACTAATTTTGGGTATGGTAGCTTTTGCTATAGGAACTGCTGCTGGTATTTTAGTAGCAAAACTTATAAACATATTTAGCAAGACTAAAATCAATCCCTTGATTGGAGCTGCTGGTGTGTCTGCGGTTCCTATGGCAGCTAGAGTTGTTAATAAAGTTGGTCTTGAATACAACTCACAAAATCATTTACTAATGCATGCTATGGGCCCAAACATTGCTGGTGTAATTGGTTCAGCGGTTGCAGCAGGCGTGATGATTAAATTCTTAGCCTAAACTCCAGGCGAAAAAAAACAGAGGCTAGCTCTGTTTCTTTAAGTTCGAATCCTTAGGGGTCCTGAGTGAGATTCTCTCTGGCTCCTTGAGTTCTTTCTCTTGAACTCTTGGTGGGTTACTAAGCTCTTTTTTATCGTCGACTCTTAGCAACGCTTTCACCCTATGGGCTCTTCCTTCTTGACCTCTCTAACTCCCGTCTGCAGTTGTTTGTTAGTCGGAATCAAGTTGGTCTATTTAATATACGCTTCTTAAATTCTAAGTCAATACTTTTATTTAAAAAAATTATGTTTTTTAAAATCTATTCTAGATTGATAACACTTCCTGGAATAACTGAGGTAAATTCTAAGTTTTTAAATTCCATCATAGCTTTCTCAAGTCTTATTTTTGGCTCAATAGTATCTTCATCAGTTAAAACAAAAGTGGCCCAATGCATGCCAAATGATTTTTCAGCCTCTAGATCTAACATTATCTGAACTGCATCCTCTGGGTTTACATGGCTTTCAGCCATAAACCATTCTGGATCATAGGCTCCAATAGGAATAAAAGCATATTTTGGAGACCCTAGCCTAGCCTTGGTATCTATAAAATCTTTTGAATAACCCGTATCACCTGCATGGTAAAGTGAATAATCTTTATGTTTGAAAAACCACCCTCCCCAAAGGCTTTTATTTCTATCAAATAAAGATCTTTTGGACCAATGCTGGACTGGAGTAAAAGTAATTTCAAAACCTTTATGCTCAATTGACTCCCACCAATCAAATTCATATACATTTTTGATTTTTTTTCTCTTTAATAAAATTTCATCGCCAGCTGGTACTAAAAAAATAGCTTCAGGATGATTTTCTGCAATCTTTTTTAAGGAACTAATATCTAAGTGATCGTAGTGATTATGGCTTACGGTAACAATATCAATATTTGGTAGCTCGCCTAAAGGTATGGCTGGAGGTATTAATCTTTTTGGGCCAATATTTCTTAGAGGCGATGCTCTGTCAGAGAATATCGGATCTGTAAGAATTGTTACCCCATTTTTCTTAATTAAAAAGGTGGAGTGGCCTATCCAAATTGCATAATTATCATCCCCAGATAAATCCAAACCCTGCCATTCTGATGAAAGTTCAATTTTGGTAATCACTGGCTCAACATCAGACCTAATCCACTTCAACATATCTGCAAATGATTTATCAGATGCAACACCGTTGGTATTTTTATACTCTGCAAATAACAAGCCTGTAGTTAATAGGAAAAAAATATAAAAAAATTTATGCATAATGATTAATTAAATAAAGCCTCTAAAACCTTTTTGAACTCTTAATTTAAAAGCAAAAAAGTTGTCCTTACCAGATGCTTTTATTCTTTTAAGTTCAAATGGTGTATCAGCATTAGCTACCCCCTCATTTGTTGTAACCGCTGATTCAAAACTGCTAGTCTCTACAATTTTAACGTCCTCATCATTATAAATGCCAAAAGGATATGCAAAGCTAGAAACCTTTGTATTAAATGTTGTTTCTAGAATATTTTTGCATTCAATCATTTCATGTTTTTTATCATCTAAGGGAGTGTTTGGTAGATAGGGATGGGTAATTGTATGACCACCAAGCTCGAAAACTCCCGAATATAGCATTTCTTTTATATTATCATCAGATAATTTTTCTTCTTCAGCTAATACACCAGTGTTATGTTTTGGATTCTTTTTTATAGACCAATCGTTTTGATGTCTATCAATAACTAAATATAAGGTAGCGCAGGCATCATATTTTTTTAACAACGGGAATGCTTGAGTATAGTTGTCCAAATACCCATCATCAAAGGTTATCGCTACTACCTTAGTGTCATTTTCATGGTCTTTTAATTCAGACATCTTAATAAATTTCCATCCATTATCCTTGAAGTAGCTTAATTGCTTTTCAAACATTTCTGGAGTTACTCTTAAACCAGATTTTTTACCTTTTTTGGGCTGATTTGAAATCATGTGATACATCATAATTCTAGTTTTATTAAAGCTTACCTTTGGATACCACCATGCATATTTCAAAGAAAAAAGAATTAATAGAAGGTCAGTAATAATGAATAAAGTAATTAGCATGAGACTATTTCTTTATAGAATTCTATTGTAGATTGGCACATATTTGATTGTAAGAACTTTGTATTTTTTTTAATTTCCAGATTATTTCCATCGAGTATTGAGATTGATTTATTCAGTAAGGATTTTGAATCATTTGGTTCAACAGCGCCATAGGGGTAAAGTTCCTCTAAAATCTCTTTAACACCACCTCTAT
Source organism: Gammaproteobacteria bacterium (assembly GCA_965656035.1). Taxonomy (GTDB): domain Bacteria; phylum Pseudomonadota; class Gammaproteobacteria; order Magnimaribacterales; family D2472; genus SCGC-AAA076-P13. The sequence goes on from CBFHIO010000006.1 coordinate 33,347, forward strand.
TGTAGCCTATCGATGGAACTCCAATTGACAGAGGTTCTAATATGCTTCTACCAAATGACTCAGACTTGTTTGATGTATTAAAAACTATATTGGATATTGCATAAATATTTTTAATATCCTTTCTGAAATTTAGAAAATAAATATCTGATTCTAACTTTAGAGAATGTATTATTCGTTTAAGGTAATCTAGATATTTTTTATGTTTATCCTTTGCTTCTCCTGCAATTAAAACCTTTACCCTATGATGTGACTGGTCATGAATATCTTTTGTTAGATTTATAATTTTTTCAAAATCCTTTAAGGGAGATATTCTTCCGGCAATGGTTAATAACTTATGGTTTTTAGTTTCTGGATGTTCTGAATACCATCTATCTAACCATTCAGCAGACGGCTTATAGCCGTTAAAATACTCTTCGCCATCAACACCTCTATATATAAGTCTTATGTTTTTAGATTCTGTTTTAAGATAATTATCAATAAGATAGCTATGTGCTGAATTTGAAACTGTAATAATGTTTTGAGGTTTTGACATTACAGCACTGTAGAAATTGACAGAATAAAGACCATGAATGGTTGAAACTAGCTTAGGCCTTTGATGCTTTGGTATCTTGTTGAGAGCTTTCCAAACAATCCAGGCCGGCATTCTAGATCTCACATGCAATATGTCAGCTTTCATCTCTTTGATCCATTCAGCCAAAGGTCTGACATGTCTGAATGTAAATATATTTTTTTTATGGAGTTTCCATTGATGATGGTGCGTGCCCTCACTAATTAATTGATCTACAAGTCTGCCACCAGCTGAAACAACATGTGACTCATGGCCACCATCTACTAAAGCTTTGGATATTTCTAAAACACCTTGTTCAACTCCTCCACTCTCAAGGGTTGGAACAAATTGAATAATTTTCATAAAAAGATTTTAACATTGATGTATAAGGTATCTATAGATTGTCTAGCTAACGCCTTCAACAATGGTTACTAATCTATTTGCTGAATGCCTTACATGGATTAAAGCTTCTTGATACTCATCAGAGTTATAGCAAAACACTGCCTCATCAAAACTATTAAACTCTATTAATACAGTTCTTTCGAAACCTTCTCCCTCAACCTCAATTTGCTGACCGCCTCTAGCTAAAAATTTGCCATTGTATTTGCGTACAATTGGTCCAGCTAACTCAACATACTTAGCGTATTCGTCTTGGTTTAAAATATTTCCTCTTACTACCCAATAAGCTTTCATCTTTAAGACTTAAATTTAAGCCTTGTTTGATGAAGAATAGGTTCTGTATAACCGCTTGGCTGTGTTCTTCCCTGTATGGCAAGATTGCAAGCTGCCTCAAAAGCTAATCCATCATAAGAAGGTGCCATAGGTTTATATAATGGATCTGCCTTATTTTGATCATCTACAACTAGTGCCATTTTTTTCATAGCTTCTCTTACCTGATCTTCAGAAACTAAATTATGATAAAGCCAATTAGCTATATGCTGACTTGAAATTCTACAGGTAGCTCTATCCTCCATAAGGCCTACGTTATTAATATCAGGAACCTTTGAGCAACCAACTCCTTGGTCAACCCACCTAACCACATAACCTAAAATTCCCTGACAATTATTTTCAAGCTCAGCTTGAATTTCTTCTGCAGATATTTCAGATGGACTCTGATGAACAGGAATATCTAAAATAGCATCAAGGCTTGCTTTGTCTCTATGCATTATTTTTTCTTGCTCCTCACTAACTAAAATTTGATGATAGTGAATTGCATGAAGTGTCGCAGCTGTTGGTGATGGAACCCAGGCACAATTGGCACCAGCTTTAGGATGCATAGTTTTGGTGTTATACATACCAAGCATCTCATCAGGCATTGGCCACATACCTTTACCTATCTGAGCTTTTCCTTTAAAGCCTGTTTCTAATCCTATATCAACATTCCAATTTTCATATTGAGCTATCCACTGATGGAGCTTCATGTCAGCTTTCGTAATCATTGGCCCTGCTTCCATGCTTGTATGAATTTCATCACCTGTTCTGTCAAGAAAGCCGGTATTGATAAAGATAACTCTGTCTTTTGCTACTTCAATGCATTCTTTTAGATTGACTGTGGTTCTTCTCTCTTCATCCATTATTCCGACTTTTACAGTTAACTGAGGCAGCCCTAAAGCGTCTTCTACAGCTGAAAAAAGATCGCAAGTAAATTGCACCTCTTCAGGACCATGCATTTTTGGTTTAACAATATAGATGCTTCCCGTTTTTGAGTTTTGATATTGGCCATTTTTATTTAAATCATGCATAGCAATACATATTGTAAACATGGCATCAATAATACCTTCTGGTACTTCGTTACCATCAGAGTCAAGAACACCAGGGTTTGTCATAAGGTGTCCAACATTTCTGACAAGCATTAAACTTCTACCAGGAAGAACCAACTCTTTGCCATCTGATGAAATATATGTCCTGTCTGGATTTAATTCTCTTGTTATTAAGGAACCATTTTTATCAAAAGATTCTTTTAAATCACCTTTCATTAATCCAAGCCAATTCCTATAAACAGCTGCCTTATCTTCACCATCCACTGCTGCTACAGAATCTTCGCAATCTTGTATTGTTGTGATAGCTGACTCCATCAAAATATCTTTAATGTTTGCTTTGTCGGTTTGGCCAACAGGGTGATTAGGATCGATTTGAATCTCAAAGTGTAGATAATTGTTTTTAAACAATAGATCATAAGAGTCATTGCCATTATCTTTATAACCAATGTATTGTGTGGGATCTTTTAAACTAACCTTACCTAATTCTGGAAGAAGTGCTTGAAGGCTTCCATCAACAAATTCAAACCCTAAAACATCTTGAAAGCTACCCTGCTCAAGCGGAACCGTTTCATCTAAAAAATTCTTAGCAAAAGATATAACCTTATCCCCTCTTACAGGATTATAGCCACCAACTTTTTCAGCTCCGTCCTCCTCGCTAATTACATCGGTACCGTAAAGAGCATCATATAAGCTTCCCCATCTTGCATTTGCAGCATTGAGCGCAAATCTAGCATTCATAACAGGCACCACAAGCTGAGGACCAGCAATAGTTTTAATTTCTGGATCTACGTTATCGGTTGATATTTTAAAATCAGAACTTCTAGGAGCAATATAACCAATTTCCGTTAAAAAAGTTTTGTATTTTTCAGGATTAAAATCCTCGTTCTTGTTTTTAATATGCCAAGCATCTATCTGAGATTGAATATCCTCTCTTTTTTGCAATAAGGCTTTATTTCTTGGTGAAAATTCGTTAACTATTTTTTCAAAAGAGGACCAAAAATGCTCTTTTGTAATATCTAAACCAACAAGGACTTCATTTTCTAAAAAATCTTTTAAATGTGATGATACCGTTAAAGGTATTGAATCAGAGTTACTTTCAAGGGTTTTCAGTTTTTTGCTGGTAAAAAGAGTGGCTAATTTTTTAAATATGTTCATGACAGGATTATAGCAATCTGTACTAAATAACCAATACTAAAATTAGCAATCGATACCTAATAATCTCTTATCTCTGAATCTAAGTCATAATCCCATACTTTTTCTCTTATGGGCCTAATTGCTAATGAAGGTAAGTGTTTCATAAACAAATTTCTTAGGAGCACTATAAATGGATTAGAAATATGATTAAGGTAACCCTGTCTTAAAGATAGCTTAGCTACTGTTTTAATTCTTTTGATTCTTAGCATTTGATATGCGTATTGAGCTCTATTAATGTTTTGATCATATTTAATTAATAAATTCCCAAAAGCATAAGCATCTTCAAGTGCGAGGCATCCACCCTGACCAATAAAAGGAACTATAGGATGTGCGGCATCACCCAATAAAGTCAGATTATTATATGTAATGTTTTTTACATGCGGTCTTATATAAACTCCCCATTTAAACAAGCTAGTGTTTTCGTTAATAAATGAATACGCGTCTTCATTAGCACTTGCTAGATCATTTTTCAGTTCAGTATATGTACCTGATGACCTCCATAATTCTTTATATTTCTTTGATGTCTTTATGGCTGCAACAAAACTAATTTTTCTATCACAAATAGGATATGTAACGATGTGATGATTTGATCCTAAAAAAGTTTTAGTATTTTTTTGTTTTTTTTCAACAATAGCTCTCCAAACCGAATATCCGCTGTAAACTGGATTTGTTTGATATTCAACTTTTTTTCTGCATAGAGATTTAATCCCATCGCAGGCTGCTATGTGTCTAACCTTATATGTTTTATCACCTAAGAAATGAAGTTCTAATTTATTAAAATTTGCATTATATAATTCATGTTCAAACAAAATCTCACCATTCATAGATATGTATTTTTCATACAAAGATTTGAATAAAACCTGTCTCGATGTCGTTATTACATCTATATTAAAACTATTGATTTTATTATTACCGTGATAAAAGTCTGCTTGTTTGGGATTTGATGAAACATTCATAATTTCATTATATAAATTAAGGTTTTTTAGTATTCGGATTCCATTTGGAGAAATTGAAATTCCAGCACCGTAGTCACTAACATCTTTTGATTTTTCAAATATAACTGCTGGAATGTTGGCTTTTTTTAAAATACAACCTAGCGTTAGTCCTGAAATACCTGCACCAACAATAGCTATATGATTAGAATATTTATCCACATGAATATTATGCATTAAATAAAAAAAATGGGAGCAACAGCTCCCATTTTAAAGCTGATCTTCTTTACCCAGCTGTTCTCATTACTGAGCCAATGTAAGACCTTCCATTTGTGCAAGAAAAACCTTTCAAGTTTGAGTTTGCCTCAGACTGAGCTATTTTTTGCCAAAAGAGTTCTGAATTAGAACCTGTTTCTGATATTGATGATGAATACATCAACC